>DATAIW010000251.1:0-2673 GCA_036262455.1 Candidatus Limnocylindrales bacterium
TTCGCCCGAGCCGCCTCGTGGCGATCGCTGAGGGCCCGGACGTTGGCCTCGACCCAGGCCGGGTCGTCGTGGACGACCAGCCGACCATGGACGTGGGCCGTGATGTAGTTCCACGTCGGGACGACCCGCCCGTGCTCGCGCGTCGCGGCGTACCAGGCCGGCGAGATGTAGGCGTCAGGCCCGCGCACGATGGCCATTGCCTCGCCGAGCGGCGGGACCTTCCATTGGCGGTTGTTCCGGGCAAGATGGCCAAGCAGGCGACCGTGCTCGCCGGCCCCCTCCGACACGCCCGGCGCCTCGAAGATCAGCGGGAGCATCGTCGCGAGCAGCCCGTCGGCCGTGGCCGTGACGAGGTCGGCCGCGCGGATGTTGGCGAGGAGCTCAGCGACGTCGTCGTCGCTCGGCCGGAAGTGGTCGGGGATGTACACGCCGCCAGTATCGCGCCACCGGCGCGCGGGCGGCTCCCGTCAAGGGCTGCGGCCGGGCGTTAGGCTGACGCAGGCCGGAGTGGCGGAACAGGCAGACGCGGCGGTCTTAAACACCGCTGATCGCAAGATCGTCCGGGTTCGAACCCCGGCTCCGGCACCAGAAGTCTCGCTTGTCGGTGTCAAGCGCTGATCGTCTCGTAGCGCACCAAGACGACGCCTGACCCGAAGGTCCGGGTCTCGAGCAGCTTCAGCCCGATCCGATCCTCGAGCGGCGGAAAGAACGGCAAGCCGGTGCCGAGAACCACGGGCTGCAGGAACAGGCGGACCTCGTCGATCAGTCCGGCCCGCATCAACGCACCGGCGAGGGTCGGGCCGCCGACGTCCATGTCGAACCCGGGCTGGGCCTTGAGCCGGGCAACCTCCGCGACGGCGTCGTCACGGACGAGGCGGCTGTTCCAGTCGACCCGGTCGAGCGTCGACGAGAACACGATCTTCGGCGTCGCCTTCCAGATCCGGGCGAAGTCGACCATCGTCGGCGTCGCGGACGGATCGGCCTCGGCCGTCGGCCAGTAGTCGGCCATGAGCTCGTACATCCGCCGGCCGTACAGGAAGCCGCTCAGGACGCGCGCGTCCTCGTTGAAGAACGCGTGCAGCTCGTCGTCGACCTGGACCCAGTCGAGCGACCGGCTCGGGGTCTCGACGAAGCCGTCCAGCGACACCGACATCGAGTAGATGAGTCTGCCCACGGCCGGAATCGTACCGCGCTCCGGGCCGCGCCTGATCGGTGTCGTCGATCAGATCGGAGGCGGCCACGCTCCGCGGCTGCGCAGATCGGTCGGGATCACGTCGCGGCGGGTGGCCGGCCACGCTCGGCCAGGCGGAAACCGATCAACGACGGCGATCGCGGGCGGGGGCGTGCCGCTCGCTCGCCGCCGGTCAGCGGCGGCGGAACGAGAAGCGACCACCCTGCTTGCGGTCCTCGGCCGTGGTCGGGACCACGATCCCGTCGGCTCCGAACGCCGTGCGCGACAGCTTCACCAGCCGTTCAGCGGCGATGGATCGTGGCGCGCCGAGGACGATCGGCACACCCTCGTTGACGGCCTTGAGGTAGAGGAACGGGTCGTACGGCAGCTCCGCCCCGACCTTGGTTCCGAGGGCCTGCTCGACATCGCGGGCCTTCAGGATCTCCCGACCGAATGTGTTGTTCAGGACGAAGGTCGTCTTCCCGGCGACGGTGCCTGCCTCGCTCAGGTACTCGACGAGGGCAGTCATCGCCTTGAGCGCGGCGATCTCCGGGGTGACGACGAAGAGGACGGTCTCGGCGTGCTCGAAGGCGCGCAGGGTCCGCTCGTCGATCCACGAGCTCGTGTCGATCACGACCTGGTCGTAGGTCTCGAGGAGCGTCGTCAGGATCCGGTCGACGTGATCCGCGGTGATCGTGTCGGCGAGCTCGGGGCCGGTCGGCGCCGACAGGACGTGCAGGCCGCTGTCGTGCTTGGTTGAATACGTGCGCAGCAGCTCGGCCTCGCGGAGCGCGGCTTCGTCGCGGACCACGTCGGCGAGGGTCTGGCGTGGGTCGATGTTGAGGTGCGTGGCGACCTGGCCGAACTGGAGGTCGAGATCGACGATGACGACGCGGTCCGGCTTGCGCTGCGCCGCGGCCATCGCGATGTTCGTCGCGATCGTCGACGTCCCGACGCCGCCCTTGGGGCTGTGGACGACGACGACCCGTTTGGTCCGCGAGACGGTGATCCCGTCGGCCGAAACGACGTTGCTCCGGTCCTTCGAGCGCTGGAAGCGAAGGAGGAGTGCCTCGACGCGAGCCTCGAGCTCGCGGGCGTCGAACGGCTTGGCCATGACGTCGTCCGCGCCGGCCTCGAGGAAGTGGATCCGCTCCTCGACCTCGTCGGTCTGGCTGACGCAGAGAACGGGGATCGCGACCATCGACGGGGTCGCGCGGATCTCGCGGCAGACATCGGCCGCCGACTTGTCGCCGCTGACGACGTCGACGATGACGAGCTGATTGGCGGTGACCTTGGCGAACGCGTCGGCCGGTTCGGTCGAGGTCGTGACCGTGTAGCCGACACCGGTCAGGACGGACGAGATCGTTTCGCCCGCTGCGGGATCGGCCGAGATGAGCAGGATGGTGCTTGCGGGCACGGATCCTCCGGGGGGCGGGATGGTCCGATGATCGATTTGGCAACCGATCCGGAGACCGGTGGCCGAGAGGATACATCGGGCGGGC
>DATAIW010000252.1:0-41809 GCA_036262455.1 Candidatus Limnocylindrales bacterium
CGTGGACGGCGCGCGACCCACCGGGCAGATCGACGGTGACGTCGGGATGCGCCTGCAGGTTGAGCCACCAGGCGGGCTCGGGATCGGCCCAGCCGTTCATGGCCATGGTGACCAGGTCGGGACCGTCCTCGAAGTAGCCGAGGATCGCCGTCCGCTCCTCGCCGCTGCGGCGCCCGACCGTCCGCAGGCGCAGCATGCCCCAGCGGTCGGTCGTCGCGGTCCGCAGGCCAAGCCGGCCGCCTGTGACCGAATAGGCGGCACGCTGCACCACCCAGAACGAGCGGATGAACCAGCGCGGCGGCAGAGACGGTGACTTCTTCGACGATTCGGACATGGTGTGCTCCCGATCGGTGTGAGGGTGGTTGTGACGTCCGGCGGAGGCCGGGGCTGGCGGTCGGCTGGTCATTCCTGTTCGTCCGCGTACTGGAAGGCCTCGTCGAGCGGCACGCGGAAGACCCGGGCGATCCGGAAGGCCATCTCGAGCGTGGGCGAGTACTTGCCCTGCTCGATGGCGATGATCGTCTGGCGGGTCACGCCGACTCGATCGGCCAGGTCCGCCTGGGTCATCTCGCCGTTGGCGAACCTGAGCGAGCGGATCGAGTTGGTGACGAGGGTCGGCTTCACCATCGCTGGAACGACCCGTGGTAGGCCGCGATCTTGGTGACGGAGCTGAGAAGGGCTCCCGCAATGCCCCCAAGGAAGATCGCGTTGGCGATCCAGAAGTGGTCCGCCCTGGTCATCGCCAGGACGAGCGCGGCGATCGAGCCGGCGATGATCAGCCAGTTGCCGACCCGCTCACCGACGTGGTCGATCTCCCTGTCGCGCTCGTCGTTCTTGTCCGCCTCGCTGGGGTTCGAGGCCGCGGCCACGACGTTGCCCAGGACGTTCGCCACGATGAAGCCGACGATTGCGAAGATCATCGGCTGGACCCAGGAGACCTCGGCGATGGGCTTGCCGAGCACCTGCGGCGCGACCACGGCCACGTAGACGAGGAGCGTCGGCAGCGCGACGACGAGCACGACCCAGTTGCTCTTCTCCAGGAATGTCATCGGCGTCTCCCATGTCAAGAATTGTTGACATGAGCAATGTACAAGATCGCCGACATATTGTCAATGATCTTTGACATTGGTCCTTGCGCTCACCACGAGGGTCCCGGCTCGCAGGAACGTGGCGGGTCTGCTGCGAGAACGCACCGAACGTCGCGTCGGAACGGCGCGAGAACGTGCGGAAGGGCCTCGGCGGTCTCCGGCGCGGCGGTCTCCGGCGCCCGGGTCCGCTACGCGAGGATCCGTCGGTCCTCGATCGCCGGCGGCAGTCCCGAGGCAGAGCCATCGCTGTCCGGATTCCCGTACGCGGAGGCGAAGGCCGCCAGTTCCGCCAGCAGCGCCACAACCGCGGGATGGGACCGCCGTTCCGAGCGGATCGCGGCAACGACGATCCGCTCGAGGGGCGGCTGCAGCGTGGCGACGCGCGCGCGGATGACGCGGTCGTACAGCGCGAGGCCCGGGACGACGCCGACTCCGAGCCCGGCCCCGACGAGGGCAAGGATCACCGAGTAGTCCTTGCAGTGCGAGCGCACCTGTGGATCGAACCCGGCTCGCCGGCACGCGCGCTGGGTGACCTGGAAGATCGTGCTCGTCTCGTTGTCCATGATCCACGATTGATCGCGGAGGTCGGCGAGGGCGACCCCCGCCACGGGCAGGTCGGAAGCGGGCGAGAGCGCGACGTACAGCGGATCGCGAAGGATCTCGATCGTCTCGATCCCCTGGGCGTGCACCTGTGTCGCCTCGTCGTATTCGTCGACGATCGCGAGGTCGACCTCGTCCATCTGGAGCGCGAGCAGGCTCTCGCTGGATTCGAGGCCGCGCAACATCAGCTTGAGCTTCGGGTGGCTGAGCCCGAGTGCGGTGAGGACCCGCGGCATGATCGCCCGGGCAGCGGTCGGGATGGCGGCGACGCTGAGCGTCCCGACGACTTCGCTGCGGGTCGCGGCGAGGTCGGCTTCGGCGGCGGCGATGGCCGCGGTGATCGTGTCGGCGTGGCGGACGAGCATCCGGCCGGCATCGGTCAGGCGGACGAGTCGTCCATGCGGTTCGAGCAGCTTCGCACCGGCTTCCTGCTCGAGGATCCGGAGCTGCTGCGAGACCGCGGATGGCGTGATCGACATCGCCTGGGCGGCCGCCTTCAGGGTGCCTCGTCGGGCGACTTCGCGGAGGAGTTGCAGACGCCAGATCCCGAGCATCAACCGTTCCGATCCGACTCGTATGCGTTCACGAATCGTTCCATCCGCTGAGCCTACAGCACGCCTCCCGCACCGGACCCGATCGCCTCGCTGATCGAGCGGAGCGATGCGCGTCGGGCATCGCGTTCGGTCGCGAAGCGCTCGATCGCGGCCAGGACGTGCCCGGCCGACAGGTGCGCCTCGTCGGCGACCTCGTCCATCGAGCCACCCGTTCGCCAGCGGTCGTCCCAGTCGGCGGCCAGCGAATACTCGCGTGCCGCCGGACCCTCAACCCAGTCGGCCATCAGGCGGAAGGCCCCGTTCGTGATCGCCATCGCGTCCCATCGGTCGGCCGTCGAGGCCGTCGCTTCCCGGTACGAAGCGTCCTGGCGCGCGAACAGCTGCGGGCTCAGGGCAGCGACCACCTTGACGTTCAGGTTTCGCACGTCGAGCTCGGGCAGGACCGTGACCAGGTTGGCCGTCGTCACCGTGCCACGAACGAAGACCGTTCCCATCCGCGGCTGGTCCGGCCGATAGGCGCGGAGCACGTACGCACCCCGGGCGGCCTCGAAGTGCGACGGCATCCCGAGGGCAGCCCGGTCGGGGATCTCGACCGGTGGCCGGGTGAGGTGCAGGGCCACGATCGGCACGTCGGTCGCGAGCGCGGCCGCAAGCATCACGGGGACCTCGTTGTGCTCCCATGGGTGCAGGTCGATGACCGCGCCATTCGGGAAGAGCTGGGTGACCCCGGTCTCGAAGATGCCGAAGTGGGTGCGCGAATCCTCGGCGGTCTCGGGGCCCGAGTGGCCCGCCACCCAAAGGACCTTTCCGAGCCCGAGCTCGGTGTCCTGGGCCATCTGCGAGAAGAGGCGCATCGGGCCGTACTTCAGGTAGCTGAACGAGGCATAGGTCGAGCACGCGCCCCAGAAGCCGTCGAAGTCGGCGAACGGGTCCTCCGCGAAGTTGACTGACGCCATCCCGGCGATGATCCCGGCATTCGCGAACTCGGTGATCTCCTGCGGCAGGACGACACCCGTCGGGTTCGCGTCGCGCTCGTACCAGCCGAACCCCGGCGCGTCGCCGAAGTCCTTGCCGAACCCGGCGATGTTCGTCGATTCGGCCAGGTCAGCCGAGGCGACCACGAAGAGCGGCCGCCCGTAGTCCTGCTTCGCGATCGCGTTGACCCACGCGCCCCAGGTGCCCAGGGCGGCGCGGTTCGGCGTGCGATCGCCCGGCGCCTTGAACATGGCCTCCGGGTAAGCCCGGGCATCGGTGAACCGGGGGTCCGCGAAGATCGCGGCACTGTCGGGCCGCCCGAGGTGGACGCCGGGGAGCTCGTCGGGGACGGTGGCGGCGATCGCGACGAGGCGATCGGAGAGCCACGTCACGAGCGCCGGGTCCCGGCGGAGGACGGAGATTGCGATGCGCAGGTTTGCCTCGGCCTGGGCCGCGCGCTCCGCGGAATCGCTCGGGGCGGGCCGGTCCACGCCCTCGTAAGTGACCCCGTAGCGCGCCATGAACGGGCTGCGGCCAGCCCAGAAGGCGGGGCTGTTGAGGCCGTGCGGCGTGCCGTGCGAGGCCGCGTCCAGCTTGCCGTACCCACGGCCCTTGCGCGTCTTGAACCAGGCTGCGGATGGAAGCCCCTCAGGATTGTCGCCGTGGGCCACGTCGAGGAGCGCGCGGGTCACCGGTCCCCAGGACATCCCGTCCGGGGTCCCGACGACGCGCCACCCATGCGGCGCCACCCAGTCCTCGGGCGTGCCGTGGATCACCGTCGACGCCGCCCGCTCGTCGATCCCGAAGTCGTTCCAGTCGATCAGCAGGATGAGGTTCGAGAGGCCGAGCCCGAAGGCCGAGTTGAGCGTCTCGTGCGTGGAGCCGGGCGTCAGACCGCCCTCGCCCTCGACCACGAAGACCTTGACGTCGTCGGCGCCGGCCATCCGGAGCGCGAGCGCCTGCCCCGCCGCGAACGGCATCCCGTGGCCCGACGGCCCGGTGTTCGCCTTGAACAAGAGCGTCTTGCCGGCCATCTCGGCATGCCCGGGCAGGCCGCCACGATGACGGAACGTGCGCAGGTCCTCCCAGGTCAGCGCCCACCGGCCCTCGTCCGGAAAGGCGAAGGCAGCGTCGCCCGTGGCCTCGTGCCGGGCACGGAGGCCCTCGTTGAGCACGGCGAGCGTCGCGTACACGAGCGGGACCGTGTGACCGGCGGACAGGACGAACCGGTCCGCGAAGCGGCGCCACGGCCGGGTGACGTCCCAGCGCATCGCACCGGACAGGAGCGTGGCGAGGAGGAGATGGCCTTTCGAGCGCGAGCCGCCGGGATGTCCCGACTGGCGCTCGTTGAGGGTCACGTCGAGGCACTCGTCGACGATGTCAAGAAGGACCTGGTAGCGGTCGAAGTCGGCCTCGGCGGCCGCGAAGCGGTCGACCGCCGGATCAAGCGTTGCCCTCATCGTCGTCGGCTTCCGGCCGCGACGGGCTCGAGGGCGGTCCGCATCTTGTCGATCGCGCGGCTGATCGCGTCGCGGCTGTTCGCGTAGGAAAGGCGGATGTGCTTCGTACCGACCTCACCGAATGCCGTTCCCGACAGGACCGAGACGCCGGCGTCGTGGAGCAGCATGTCCGCGATCTCGTCACCCGTCCGGCCTGTCCCCGAGACATCGGGAAAGACGTAGAAGGCGCCCTTTGGGCGGAGGCATGTGATGCCCGGGAGCGAGTTGAGGCCGTCGACGACGAGGTCGCGCCGAGCACGGAACTCGGCGACCATGGCGTCGACCGCGTCCTGCGGGCCGCGCAACGCCTCGACGGCGCCGACCTGCGCGAACGTCGTGGCCGAGCTGACCGAGTTGATGATCAGCCGCCCAAAGGCAAGGGCGAGCGATTCGGGCAGGATCGCGTAGCCGAGCCGCCAGCCGGTCATGGCATAGGTCTTGGAGAAACCGTCGAGGACGATCGTCCGCTCGGCCATGCCTGGCAAGGTCGCGATGGAGACGTGCTCGCCCTCGTAGAGGATCCGACTGTAGATCTCGTCGGACAGGACCACGAGGTCGTGCTCCCGCGCGATGGCCGCGACGCGCTCGAGGTCGTCTCGGGTGAGCACCCCGCCGGTCGGGTTGGCCGGCGAGTTGAGGACGATCATCCTGGTCTTCGCCGTGACGAGCGAGGCGAGCTCGTCGATGTCGAGCCGGAAGTCGTTCTCCTGGCGGATCGGGATGGGGACCGGCGTGCCGCCGGCGAACCGGGTGACGCTGGCGTAGATCGGGTACCCGGGGTCGGGGACGATCACCTCGTCGCCTGCTTCGACCAGGGCCATGATCGCGTAGTACATGACGCCCTTGCCGCCCACGGTCACGAATACGCTGGCGGGCGCGACAGCCATGCCGCGCCGCCTCGAGAAGTCCTCGGCGATCGCCGTCCGCAGGTCCGGGATTCCCGGGTACGGGGCGTAATGCGTGGCGCCCGCATCGAGCGCGCGCTTGGCGGCATCGCGGATGTTCGAAGGCGTGTCGAAGTCGGGCTCGCCGATCTCCAGGTGGATCACCTCGCGGCCGGTGGCCTCGAGTGCCTTGGCGCGAGCGGCCGCCTCGAAGGCCGTCTCGGTTCCGATCTGTTCCATGCGCGACGCGAGCCGCATCGATTGCTCCTTCTCATCAGGTTGCACCGGTGCCGGAGCGCGTGAATCGAGCGGGCGCTCCGCGCGCTGACAGTGCGCGCTCATGATCAGTTACGTCAAGTGAATTGTTCTTTGATAATCAATTAGCTAACCTGCTGCTACGGTCGGCGCCGGGCCGCGGCCCGGTCGAGTCTCGCCGGGAACGACACCCGCCATCAGGAGCCCCAGGGTTTCGGGCGATGCGCTGCCGCGGACCACGGTCCCGACGATTTGCCCCTCGTACATGACCGCGATCGTGTCGGAGAGCTCCTGGATCTCGTCGAGGTCCTCGGAGATCAGCAGGATCGCCGTGCCCGCGTCGCGCTGCTCGAGGAGCCGCTCGTGGATGTATTCGGTCGCGCCGATGTCCACGCCACGGGTGGGCTGGGCCGCGATGAGGATCCTCGGCTTGCGCCACAGTTCGCGGGCCAGGATCACCTTCTGGATGTTTCCGCCGGACAGGTTCTTGAGCGGGGTGTCGAGCGAGGGCGTCTTGATCGAGAACCGCGTCACGAGCTCGCGCGCGTGGGCCTTCATGGCGCCGAAGTCGAGGAAGATGCCGTGGGTGAACCGTGGATCGGCGTGTTCGTGCAAGAAGACGTTCTCCTGCACGCTGAACTCCCGGATCGCCCCATCCCGCATGCGTTCCTCGGGCACGTACGCCAGCCCCGCCTCGATCCGTTCGTTGAGTGACGACTGGGTCATGTCCCGCGTCTCGATCTCGATCTGACCAGCGGTCACCTTGCGCAGGCCGGCCAGGCACTGGGCGAGCTCGCGCTGGCCGTTCCCCGACACGCCGGCGAGGCCGACGATCTGGCCACCGGACACGTCCAGGCTGACGCCCCGCAGGGCCTCCGCCCCCCGGTCGCCGATCGCATGGAGGTCGCGGATCCGGAGCCGGACATCGCGGCTGTTCATCGGCTGCGGGGCGAGCGCCCTGACCTCACGCCCGACCATCATCTTGGCCAGCTCCTCGCGGGTGGCGCCCGCGGTGGGGCGTGTGCCGGCCATCCGCCCGTCGCGGAGGGCGGTCACGCGATCGCTGATCGCAATCACCTCGTGCAGCTTGTGCGAGATGAATGTGAGCGCGTGTCCCTCGCTCGCCATGCGCCTCAGGGTGATGAACAGGTCGTCGACCTCCTGGGGCGTGAGCACGGCCGTCGGCTCGTCGAGGATGATCACGCTGGCGCCGCGGTAGAGCGCCTTGATGATCTCGACGCGCTGCTGCTCGCCGACCGCGAGCTGCCAGACATAGGCCGACGGATCGACCTTGAGGCGGTAGGTGCGGGACAGCTCGGCGATCCGATCGGCCACCACGTCGAGGTCCAGGCGGAACCCCCGGGACGACTTGAGCCCCAGGGCGACGTTCTCCGCCACGGTCAGTGTCGGGACGAGCATGAAGTGTTGATGGATCATCCCGATCCCGGCCCGGATGGCGTCCGATGGGGAATGGAAGACCACCGGTTGGCCGTCGATCAGGATCTCGCCCTCGTCGGGCCGGTAGAGCCCGTAAAGCTGGCGGACGAGCGTGCTCTTGCCCGCCCCGTTCTCACCGAGCAGCGCGTGGACCTCACCCGCGTTGAGGTCGAAATCGACGTGATCGTTGGCGAGGACGCCCGGAAAGCGCTTGACGATGGCCCGCATCTCGATGCGCTTGATTGCACTCATGGGTCTGCTTGCGTCCGTTGTCATCGACTGGCGATATGAGGCTTGGCGGGCCCGGGGGCGGGCGATGCATGGGGGCACTCCCGCGCCCCGGGCCCGGTGCGCGTTACGGGGTGACCTTCACCGCGCCGCTCGTGATGTCCGCGATGGCCTTGTCGGCAACCGCCTTGGCCTCGGCGGACAGGGCGTAACCTGGGTTGAACGCGATCTTGAGACCGCCGTTCGAGAGCTGGAGGGTGTAGGTCTCACCACCGAGCGTGCCCGACTGGATCTTGGGGATCATGTCGCCGAGGATCACGGTCCAGTCGTACACCTGCGAGGCGACGACCAGCTTGGGCGCAAGCGATGCCTGGTCGGCCTGGGTGCCGAACCAGAGCACGTTCCCGGCTTCCTTGGCGGCCCCGATCGAGCCAACGACCGACTGTGACGAGCCCGTCAGCACGTCCGCGCCGGCGGTGATGTGGGCCTTGGCGGCCTCGGTCATCGCTGCGACGTCCGAGAACGATCCGGTCCAGGTCTTGGAGATCTTGATCGCCGGGTCGACCGCAGCGACGCCTTGGCTGAAGCCAGCGATGTAGGTCTTGGCATCGCCGACCTCGACCGGGCCCGTGACGCCGATCGTGCGCGATTTCGTGAGGGTGGCGGCGAGGACGCCATTGACGTATCCGCCCTGCTCGGCGGCGGCGGTGTAGGCGAAGACGTTCGGCAGGCCGAAGGTGTTCACGTCGGTGCCCCACGCGAACGAAACCTTCGGGAAGTCCTTGGCGATCTCCTCGACGCCGGCGCCGTACTGCGAGCCGTGCGCCACGACCAGGTCGAACCCCTGCGACGCATAGTCGCGAATCGCGGCCTGCGCGTCGGGCACGCTGAACATGTTCTCGGTGAACTTGATCTCGAAGTTCGCTTGGCCGCCGGCCTTGCCCTGCATGGCGACGAGCGCCTGGTACATCGACTGGCTGAAGGCCAGGTCGGTCGTGGAGCTCGGCATGAGGAGGGCGACGCGGAACAGCTTGGCCGCCGGCGGTGCGGCCGATTGGGATGCAGTCGCTGCCGCAGGTGACGCCGATTGGGGCGCGACGGAGGGAGCGGAGGCCGCGGGCGTGCCGCATGCCGCCACGATGATTGGCAGCGCGGCTGCCACGAGGAGCAGTTTCCGGATCTTCATGGGTTCCTTCTTGCGAATCAGGTCGCATGGTCTGCCAGGGTGTTGGCTGGGTCTCGCGATGTCGATGATTGCCTCCCGGGCCCGGGTCTCAGGCCCCTCCGCGTTCGAATGGTTGGTTGAGCGCCGCCGGCTGGCGGGCCCGGTTGGCGGAAAAGGTGAGGACGACGATCGTCAGGACGTACGGCAGCATCACGGCGAAGTCGGACGGGATCGCGATGCCCAGGACCTGCATCCGGAGCTGGATCGCGGTGACCGTGCCGAACAGGAGGGCGCCCATGAGAATCCCGACGGGCCGCCAGCCGCCGAAGTAGACGAGCGCGACCGCGATATAGCCGGCCCCGGCTGTCAGGTTCTCCTGGAAGAGGTTGACCGAGGCGATCGAGAGCGACGCCCCGGCCAGGCCGGCGAACACCGCGCCGAGGCAGACGCACACGTAGCGCGTGAGCGTGACGTTGACGCCGAGCGTGTCCGCGGCGGCCGGGTTCTGCCCGACGGCGCGGACGGTGAGGCCCCACGGCGTCCGTTCCAGGACGTACCAGCTGATCGGCACGAGCAGGAAGGCGACGTAGACCGGCGGGCTCTGGGTGAAGAAGATCTCGCCGAGGTACGGGATGTCGCCGAGCAGCGGGAGGCGGATCGGCCGGAAGCCATCGACCGTCTTGACGGTGCCGACGAGGACCTTGAAGAGCAGGCTCGAAAGCCCGAGCCCGAAGAGCGAGAGCCCGATCCCGCTGATGCCCTGCTCCGCCTTGAGAGTGACGCTGACGACCGACATCAGCAGGCCCATGGCCAGACCCGCGACCATCGCACCGGCCACGCCGACCCAGACGCTGCCGGTGGTCAGCGTCCCGTAGAAGGCGACGAATGCCCCGACGAGCATGATCCCGTCGACGCCAAGGTTGAGGACCCCGGACCGCTGGGCGAACATCTCGCCCAGGGATGCATACAGGTACGGGGTCGCCAGCCGGAGTGAGGCGGCCAGGACGGCCACGACGGTGGCGAGGACGGCCTCGTTCATGCCTGGCCGTCTCCAGCGCCGAGGGCGGCCGCCGCCGGCGTCGTCGGGGCGTCGTTCGTGCGGTTCGATCGCCGTCGCGCCCAGTACTGCGAGGCCACGACGAACAGCACGATCAGGCCGAGGATCGCCTGGATGAGCGACGAGGGCACCTGGACCTCGCGCTGCATCTTGTCGGCGCCGACCAGCAGGCCCCCGAAGATGAAGGAGGCCGGGATCGTCCCGAGCGGGTGGAGCCCGCCGAACAGGGCGGTCACGATCCCGCTGAAGCCGTAGCCGCTCGTGACGCCGTCGAGCAGGCGGTGCTGCACGCCGATCACCTCGATCGCGCCGGCCACGCCCGCGAGCCCGCCGGCCAGCGTGAGCGACAGCGCCTGATAGCGCGGCACCCGGATCCCCGCGTAGCGCGACGCGTCCGGGTTCAACCCGACCGCGCGGATCCGGTAGCCGATCGTCGTTCGCCACAGGAAGACGTAGGTCACGATCGCCAAGGCGAGCGCGACAAAGATCCCCGCGTGGAGCAGGGTCTGCGGAATGAGCCGGGCGAGCCAGACCTGTTCGGGCAGCTTTTCCGATTGGGCCAGATACTGGCCGGCCGTGACGCCGGCAGGATCGATCAGCGGCCCGCGGATCATGTAGTTCATGAACTGGAGTGCGATCGCGTTCATCATCACGGTCGTGAGGATCTCGTTGACCCCCATCCGGGCCTTGAGGATCCCCGGCACGAAGCCCCAGAACGCCCCGGCCACGAAGCCGATGACGATCGTGGACGGGATCAGCAGCCAGCCCGGCCAGGTGCGGAACGCGAGTGCGAACCAGGTCGCGAAGACCGCCCCGAGGATGATCTGGCCCTCCGCGCCGATGTTGATCACGCTGGCCCGGAAGGCGATGCAGATCCCGAGCCCCACGAGGAGGAGGGGCGTGGCCTTGACCAATGTCTGGGTGATCCCCGACGTGCTCCCGAACGCGCCCTCGAACAGCGCGCCGTAGGCCCGGACCGGGTCGGCGCCCAGCACGGCGAGCATCACCGCGCCGACGAGCAGTGCCGCCGCGACGGCTACGAGCGGGAGCGCCGTCCGCAGGACCGTCCCGAGGACGTCGCGGCCGCGACCGTTGCGCACGCCGGACGGCAAGCGGGTGCCGGTGGCCACGCGGCTACCGACCCACCAACTGGGTCACCGCCGGGCGCTCCACCATCGTGCGATCCGGACCGTGTCCGTCCGCGGGCGAACGTGCGGCACCGACGACTTCATGCCGGTCACTCCTGGACGATGTGGGTCCCGGCGGTGCCGCGGACCGCCTCGCGGAGGTGCGGCGGGTCGGTGATGACGGCTTCGCGGCCGCCGCGTTCGAGGTACCAGATGCAGGCCTCGATCTTGGGCGCCATGCTGCCGGCCGCGAAGTGGGTGCCCTCGGCGAGGTACTGCTTCGCCTCGGCCAGGGTCATCCTGTCCAGCCAGCGCTGCTCGGGCTTTCCGAAGTCGAGCGCGACCCGGTCCACCGCGGTGGCGATCACGAACAGGTCGGCCCCAAGCTCGCTCGCCAGGAGCGAGCTGGCGAAGTCCTTGTCGATCACGGCGGGCACGCCATGGAGGTTGCCCTGGGCATCGGTGGCGACCGGGATCCCGCCACCGCCGACCGTGATCACGATGAAGTCGGCTGCGGCGAGGGTCCGGACGGCTGGCAGCTCGACGATCCGCATGGGCTTCGGCGACGCGACGACGACGCGCTTGCCCCGTCCCGCGTCCTCGACGATCGTCGCGCCCTCGGCCTGGCGCCGGGCCGCCGTCTCGTCGTCGAGGAACGACCCGATCGGCTTCGAGGGCGCCGCGAAGGCCGGGTCGGCCAGGTCGACCTGCACCTGCGTCACCACGGTCACGGCCTGCCGATCGAGCCCGAGCCGGGCGAAATCATGGCCGAGCGACTGCTGGAGCTCATAGCCGATCGCGCCCTGCGTGTCGGCGCCGCACACGTCGAGCGGCACCTCGTGGAGCTCGTGTGCGGCCAGCTCGGAACGGCGGAGGATGAACCCGACCTGCGGCCCGTTGCCGTGGCCGATGACCATGCGCCAGCCGTCCTCGACGAGCGCGGCCAGGTGATGGCTCGTCTCTTCAAGCGCGGCCATCTGATCGGGCACCGACTGGTGCTGCTTGTCCTTGATCAGCGCGTTGCCGCCGATCGCCACGACCATGAGCGGGCTCGTCATCGCCATTCTCCCCGGCACGTCGGCCGGTCTGCTGCTGATGGTCCCTCGCCCTGGGCGGTTACCCGCCTCAGTGCATCGTGAGCGCCATCACGGCCTTCTGGACATGGAGCCGGTTCTCGGCTTCGTCGTACACGACCGAGTGCGGACCGTCGATGACCGCGTCGGTCACCTCGACGTTCCGGTCGGCCGGGAGGGGATGCATGAAGATGGAGTCGTCCGCCGCGAGCGCCATTCGCCGTTCGTCGGTGATCCAGTCGGTGTACTGCGCGCCGATCGTCGCGCCCTCCTCGTCGTTCTTGGCGACGAGGAGCGGACCCCAGCTCTTGGCGTAGATGACATCGGAGCCCGCGAAGCCGGCATCGAAGTCATCCATCAGCTCGAGGCTGCCGCCCGACAGCCGGGCGTTCTCGGCGGCCTGGTCGACGTACTCCGGGACGAGTTTGTACTCGGGCGGATGGACCAGCCGGACGTTCATGCCGAACCGGGTCGCGGCCAGGACGAGGTCGATCGGGACGCTCATCGGCTTCTGGTAGCTGGCCGCGTACGCCCAGCTGACGGTCAGCGTCCGGCCGCGGAGCTCGCCCTTCTTCTCCCGCATCGTCAGCAGGTCGGCGAGGATCTGGTGTGGATGGAAGAGGTCGCACTGCATGTTGAGGACGGGGACGCGACTGGCCGCGGCCACGTCGCGCATGTACTTGTTGCCGACGCCCCAGTCGACGTTTCGGATGGCAAGCCCGTCGTTGTAGCGACCGAGGATCTCGCCGATCTCGCGCGCCGTGTCACCGTGCGAGATCTGGGTCGTCCGGGATTCGATGAACTGGGCGTGCCCGCCAAGCTGTGCCATCCCCGCCTCGAACGACGCGCGGGTGCGCGTGCTCGAGAAGAAGAACAGCATCGCGAGGACCTTGTCCTCGAGGTACTTGTGCGGCCGCCCCAGGGCGCGGTCCAGCTTCAGGCGGGCCGCCACCTCGAGGATTGTCTCGACCTCCTCGGTCTTCCATTCCTGGAGCGAGATGAGGTCTCGGCCACGAAGGCCCGTCTGCATGGCCGTGTTCCTTCCGATTCGGGGTTCCGGGGGTTACTCGGCCGCGCCGAGGATGAGGGCGAGCATGCCCATCTTCAGCACGACGCCGTTGAAGGCTTCCGCCCAGTAGCGCTGGTGGCGGGTGGCGTCCACGTCGGCCAGCAGCTCGTCCATCCGCGGCAGCGAGTGGAGGATGATCGAGCTGCGCTTGGCCTTGTCCTTGAGGAGCTCACGGGTCACGCAGTACTCGGCCGGCGTGAGGCCGACCTTGTCACCGCGCTCCTCGCGCGAGGCGGTGTAGTCGGCCTGGACGACCGGCTCCATGTAGATGACATCCGCCTCGCCGATGACGTCACGGACGTCCGAGGCCTCCTCGTAGTCCACGTTGAGCGCGTCGATCTCGGCCTTGAACTCGGGCAGGAGGCTCATGTCCGGGGGGCCGACGACGATCGCCTTGGCGTCGAACTGCGACAGCGCGTACAGGATCGAATGCATCGTCCGCATCCGCATGTCACCGACCAGGACCCAGGTGAGCCCGTCGAGCGTGCCCTTCTCGAGGAACGTCGTGTACAGGTCGGTAAGGACCTGGGTCGGGTGCTCGCCCCAGCCGTCGCCGCAGTTGATGACCGGCACGGACGACCACTTGGCCGCCTCGGCCGGTGCGCCCTGCTGGAAATGCCGGATCGCGATGACGTCCGCGTAGTACTCCAGCATGTGGAACGTGTCCTTGATCGACTCCTGATAGAAGTCGCCGGCGCGCGTCATCTTCGAGTCGGAGAAGCCGAGGACCTGACCACCGAGACGGTGCATCGCGGCCTCGTGCGACAGGCGCGTCCGCGTCGACGGCTGGTAGAAAGCCGTCAGCATCGTCTTGTTCTTGAGCAGGTCGGTGTTCCGGCGGTCACGCGCGAATGGGCGGAGGTCATCCGCGACCTGGAAGACGCGGAAGAACTCGTCCCTGCTGAAGTCCTTGAGGGACAGGATGTCGCGGCCGAGGAAACTTCTCATGATCTGGTGCGCTCCTTCTCGAGGTGGCGGGTGATACCGGAAAAGCAGACGACGACGTTCTCGTCGGGGTCGAGCGCGCCGCTGCGCGCGAGGTGGAGGAGACCGGCAAGCCCGGACGAGCCGGTGTGGTCGACGTCGATCCCGGTCGACGCGCGGGCGAGGTCGTTGGCGGCGTGGAGCGTCGCCTCGTCGACGACGATTGGTGCGCCGCCGGTGCGCAGCATTCCGGCCACGACGGCGCGCCAGTCGTACGTCTCGTCATCGAGGATTCCGTGGGCGATGCTGTGCGGCGTCTCCTCCCACGGCCACATGAACTCGGGGCGATGGTTCGCGGCGAAGGCGAGCGCAGCCTCGATGGTCTCGCCGCTCGTCACGCGCGCCGCAACGCGTTCGTGGGCCCGTGCGAGGGGGAACGCGCCGCGCGTCTGGACGGTGTCGAACTGCGGCTGGTTGAGGGTCATGGTGGCCTCGCCGGCGTTGGCGAAACCGGCGATGACCGACGAGGCGAGGGCGCCGCCGCCGACCTGGATCACGACCCGGTCGATCCGGGACGGGCCGTCCAGCTGTCCGACGGCCGAGGCCATCTCGAAGCCGAGCGTCTCGCCACCTTCGACCGCGAAGGCATTGAGGTTCCCCTGGCAGGTAAAGGGCACAGCGCCCTCGGCAACCGCCTCCAGGAGACGCAGGTAGGTCGGGTCGCCAGCCACGCCCGGTTCCCGGTCGCAGACCGTCAGCTCTGCCCCGAGGGAGCGGAGGCGCGTGACGACCGCGGGATCGGCATCGGTCGGGATGAAGACGAGCAGCCGGCGGTCGGCCGCGCGCGCGACGACCGCGGCCGCGAGCGCCGCGTTGCCGCAACTCGCGATCGCGAGCGGTGCATCGGCGGTCGCGCCAGCACCGACCTCGAGCTCGAGCAGTGTCCCGAAGAGGTGACGGGCCTTGTGCGATCCCGACACGTTGCCGGTCTCGTCCTTGACCCAGACGCCCCCGGCCTGCGACAGGCCGAGCGCGACGGAGAGGGCGTCATTTCGCGCAAACGGCGTGACCCGGAACCCGTGGCCGTCGACCTCGGCGACCGCGTTGTCCAACCGCTCGACCATCGCCACGTAGTCCTCGTCGCTCCAACCCGCGGCGCGCGCGGCGTGCCAGGCGTGGAACAGGCGCCGGTACGCGACGAACGGGTTCGGGTCGTCGGTGACCGCGAAGGGTCCGGCCGCCGGGTCGAGGTGTCGGACGAGGACATGGTCGATCCCGTCGCCGGCGACGCTCGCCGGACAGACGAGCGGGACCGGTGCGCCGTCGGCCGGCCGCGTGCCGCAGCCGGAGCAGGCGAACCAGGTTGGGAACCGGCCCTCGGTTGCGGGCCGGCCGCGGACCTCGGGTTGGGCGGTCATGACAGTGAGCTGGCGCCCGTTCGGTCGTTGAACTCGTCGATCATCTCGTCCCAGGCAGGGATGAGAGACCGCAGGTCGCGCCACCAGTCCTGGGATCGGCGGGCCTCGAACTCGGCGAGCGGCGTGCCTTGCTGTTCGACCCAGGTGAAGTATCCGAGGTTGAAGATCCGGTCGCGATCGGCACGCGTCAGCTCGAGCAGGTGGTCCTCGCCCGCGCCCAGGACATGCCGCCCGAAGGTCTCGGCGGCCGCGACGGCATCGAAGCCGCCGGCGAAGTCGCGGGCCGTGATCTTGGCCTGCTCCGAGAGGTACATCGCCGCACCGTCCGTGGCGACCGTGACGACGGCCTCATCGGGGCCGAGGTCGAGGACCTTGGCAGTCTTGATCGCGGCGAGGATGTTGCAGATGCTCGAGATGCCGAACGAGCCGAGCTCCGCGATGAGCGCCGCCGGCACGCCACGCCGCTCGGCGAGGTACGTGCGGCCCGCGTCGGTGTTGAAGACGGACAGCACCTGGTCGGTGGCGACGTCCGAGATCGCGATGACCAGGTCCGTGTTCATCACGTTGTGGATGAGCGGCACGTGCTTGTCGCCGATGCCCTGGATGTTGTGCTCGCCGAAGCCGTTCTCCAGGAGCGTCGGGCACTCGAGTGCCTCGACCGCGGCGATCTTCGTCCCGTACCGGTCCTTGAGCCAGTCCCCCGCCGCGATCGTCCCGGCCGATCCGGTCGCGGATACGAACGCCGCCGCCGTGATGTTCGGCTGGGCCGTGCGCTGGTCCTCGACGATTGCCTCGAGCGCCCGACCGGTCACGAGGTAGTGGCCGAGGTGGTTCCCGAACTCGGCGAACTGGTTGAGGATCACGTTCGCGGAGTCCGCGGCCAGCTCAGCGCACTTGTCGTAGATCTCCTTCACGTTGCTCTCGGTGCCCGGCGTCCGGATGATGTCGGAGGGGTCCGTCACCCACTGCTCCAGCCAGTCGAAGCGCTCCTGGCTCATGCCCTCGGGCAGGACCGCGACGCCGCGGCACCCCATGATCCGGCTGATCGCCACGCCACCGCGGCAGTAGTTGCCGGTGGACGGCCAGATCGCGCGCTGCTCGATCGGGTCGAACTGGCCGGTGACGATCCGCGGCGCCAGGCAGGCGTACGCGGCGAGAACCTTGTGCGCGGCGATCATCGGGAAGCGGTCGCCGAGGGCGATGATGATCGGGGCGGCGACGCCGGTCAGCGAAGTCGGCAGGACCAGGTGCTGCGGAACGCCGGCCCGCGAACGGCGGTCGGCATCGTTGTACCAGTGGACCCGGAACAGGTTCCGGGCATCGGGCGCATCCGGGTCGACGCCGGCGAGTCCGGCCTCGACATCGGCCGGAATCGTGCCCGGATCGGCGAGCTGCGCGAACGTCGGCATCCGGATCTTCGCGTCCCGGAAACGCATCGCAGCGCGTTCATAGACCGCGCTATCGACGACGTCCCGCTCGAGTCCCTGCTGTCCCATCGTCCATCCTCGACAACACCATTGGCCGGGAGCGGATCAGGCCCGCTCGACGCCGAACTTGGCCGGGAACGGCGGCTCATCGCGTGCCACGATGCTTGGCAGGGATGCTACCATTCCGCCACCGATCCTGTAACCTTAATTTAACTAACGGCAGGGAATACGTAACCTTATCTGTACCTAGCGCCTCACGACGAATCGGGCTGCAGACGCGAATCGGGCCGCGCGAGAAGATGGTTCGATCCCCGGTTGACGACTCGAACAATCGGCTGCGATCGAGCCGCGCTCGAGTTCGCGGCCAGCGAAGGCAGGGAACCGATGGAGATCTCGTTCTCGCTCAACGGCCAGCCCGTTTCGGTCGCGGTGCGCGATGAAGAGCGCCTGATCGACGTCCTGCGCGACCGGTTCGGCCTCAGGTCGATGAAGGACGGCTGCGCCCCGGAGGGCTCGTGCGGCGCCTGCACGGTGCTGGTGGACGGGAGGGCCGCGGTCTCCTGCGCCCAGGACGCCGGGCGCGTCCAGGGTCGCGCGGTGGTGACGCTCGAAGGGCTGCCCGAAGCGACTCGTGACCTCTTCGCCGGGGCGTTCGTGGCGGCGGGCGCCGCCCAGTGCGGGTACTGCACGCCCGGGATCGTCATGAAGGCCGAGGCAACGCTGAACCGCGAGCCCGCCCCGACGCGCGAGGCCCTTGCCCGCTCGCTCGCGGGCAACCTGTGCCGCTGCACCGGCTACGTGAAGGTGCTCGACGCGATCGAGACGGTGGCGGCCGTCCGACGCGGCGAGGTGCCGCTCCCGACGGCTGCGGTCGAGGCCGGGGTCGGGGCCCGCGCGGACCGCTACGACGGGCGCGATCTCGTCCTGGGCGAGTTCCCGTTCGTCCGCGACATGACGGTCCCGGGCATGCTCCACGGTGCCGTCACCCTGGCGGCCCATCCGCGCGCGGTCGTGAAGCGGATTGACACGTCACGTGCCGAACAGGTTCCAGGTGTGATCCGCGTCGCCACCTGGCGCGATGTCCCGGGCCAGCGCAACCAGGGCCTCATCTTCCCGGACTGGCCGGTACTGGTCGCCGAGGGCGAGACGACCCGCTATGTCGGCGACGTGCTCGCGGCCGTCGCAGCCGACACGCGCCATGCGGCCCGCGAGGCCGCCGCGCTGGTCGAGGTGGAGTACGAGGTGCTGTCGCCGGTCGTGAACGTGATGGCGGCTCTCGCCGAGGACGCGCCCCGGGTCCACGCGGCGGGCAACCTGCTCGCGACGACCGAGATCCGGATCGGCGACGTCGATGCCGCCCTCGCGGGTGCCGCCCACGTGGTGAGCGAGACGTTCCGCACGCAGGCCGTCGAGCACGCATTCCTCGAGCCCGAGGCCTGTCTCGCGGTTCCCGAGCCGGGCGACGACGCAAGCAGCCGGCTCCGCCCGCGTCTGCGGATCTTCTCGCAGGGTCAAGGCGTGTGGGAGGACCGGCACCAGATCGCCTCGCTGCTCGGGCTCGAGGAGCCCGAGGTGCGGGTCACCCAGGTCGCCACGGGCGGCGGGTTCGGCGGCAAGGAGGACCTCAGCGTCCAGGGTCACGCCGCCCTGCTCGCGTTCCTGACGGGTCGACCGGTCCACCTCGCTCTGTCCCGCGCCGAGAGCCTGCGGCTCCATCCGAAGCGCCACCCGCTCGTCATGGACTACACGGCCGGCTGCGATGCCGAGGGCAACCTGTTGGGCGTGCGCGCCCGGATCGTCGGCGATACCGGCGCCTACGCGAGCGTCGGCGACAAGGTCCTCGAACGGGCGGCCGGCCACGCCTGCTCCGCGTACCGCGTCCCCACAGTCGACATCGAGGCGCGGACCGTCTACACGAACAACCCGCCGTGCGGCGCCTTCCGCGGCTTCGGCGCGGTCCAGGTCGCCTTCGCGATGGAGGGGATTCTCGACCTCCTTGCCGAGAAGGTCGGCATCGATGGCTGGGAGATTCGCTGGCGCAACGCCCTCGAGGTCGGGGACCGGTTCGGCACGGGCCAGAAGCTGGGTCCGGGCGTCGGGCTCAAGAAGACCCTCCTCGCGGTCCGCGACGCCTATCGATCCGCGCCGTTCGCGGGGATCGCCTGCGGCGCCAAGAACGTGGGCGTGGGCAACGGGATGCGGGAGAGTGGCCGGGCGATCCTCCGACCGGAGGCGGACGGGACGGTGACCCTGTACCACTCGTGGACCGAGATGGGCCAGGGAATCCACACCGTCCTGCGCCAGATCCTCGTCGACGAGTTGGGCGTCTCGGCCGACCAGGTCCGGATCATCGTCGACACCGAGCGCGAGCTCAACACCGGTGAGACGACCGCCTCGCGGGCCACGACGCTTGGCGGACAGGCCGTGATCGATGCGGCGCGCCGCCTGCGCGCCGAGGCCGGCGATCGACCGCTGAGCCAGTTCGAGGGCCGCGAGTTCTACGGCGAGTACGTCGTTGACTGGACGACGAAGAGCAACGTCCCCGAGCCGATCACCCACTTCGCCTACGGCTGGGCGACCCAGGTCGTCATCCTCGACGAGGACGGCCGGCTGGAGCGTGTGATCGCGGCCCAGGACGTGGGTCGAGTCATGAACCCGACCGCGATGGAGGGCCAGGTCGAAGGCGGCATCCACATGGGCCTCGGCATGGCCCTGTCCGAGGACCTGGGGCTGCGCGACGGCATGCCGGTGGGGACGCTCAAGCAGCTCGGGATCATCCCGCCGTCGGGCATGCCGCCGGTCGAGTGCATCCTCGTCGAGGAGCATCAGCCCGAGGGACCCTACGGTGCGAAGGGCGCCGGTGAGGCGGTCCTTGTCCCGACCCCGGGCGCCGTCGCCGGCGCACTCTTTGCCTACGACGGCATCCATCGCACCACCCTGCCGATGCGCGACACGGTCGCGGCCAGGGCCGCCGCCCCGAACGTTGCCCGGCTCCTTGCCCGGGCGCAGGCCTGATCCGGCCCGGGAGGACGATCTGGCCATGACCGCAACCACCCCCGGCCTCGTCTGCGCGCACCACCATCTGTATTCGGCGCTCGCCCGCGGAATGCCGGCGCCGCCGAACGTGGCGAGGAATTTCCAGGAGATCCTCGAGCAGGTCTGGTGGCGGCTCGACACGGCGCTCGACCTCGAGATGATCCGCTGGTCGGCGATGCTCGGCGCCCTCGAGGCGCTCGAGAGCGGCACCACCGCGATCGTCGATCATCACGAGTCCCCGAACGCGATCGAGGGCAGCCTCGACGTGATCGCGGATGCCTGCGCCGAGGTCGGCGTGCGGTCGCTCGTGGCCTACGGCATCACCGATCGCCACGGCGCCGACGGTGCTCGGCGCGGCCTGGCCGAGAACGAGCGGTTCATCCGGGCGGGGGGCCGGGGCCTCGTCGGCATCCACGCCGCCTTCACCTGCTCCGACGAGTCGCTGGCCTCTGCCGCCGAGCTCGCCGAGGACCTGGGCGTCGGCGTCCACATCCACGTCTGCGAGGGGATCGGCGACATCGACGCGCCGCGCCGCCTCGCGGGCCTCAGCCGCGATGACTGGCTCCTGGCCCATTGCGTCCACCTGCCGACCGACCACGAGCTCCGCGGCACGATCCTCCACAACCCGATGTCGAACCTCAACAACGCCGTCGGCTACGCCGACCCCGCCCGGTTTTCGAACCCGGTCGCGCTGGGCACGGACGGGATCGGCGGCAACGTCCTCGAGTCGTTCCGGCTGGCCTACGTGCTGCAGCGATCGGTCGACGTCACGTCGAGCCCGGACACGGCCTGGGTTTGGCTCGGCACCGGCTGGGACCTCGTTCCGGAGGCCCGCGAAGACACCGTGACCTGGTCGTACGACCCGATGGACCCCTGGCACATCGCGTTCACGCCGGGCATCCGGCCCCTCGAGATCACCGTGGGCGGTGAAGTCGTCCTCCGCGATGGCCGCCCGACCCGCGTCGATGCAGACGAGATTCGGGCGAAGGCGCGCGAACAAGCCACCCGCCTCCACGCGCGCCTCTGACCGTCCCCCCGGCGACGCGCCGACCATCACGAAACACTCCACGACGAGGACGAATCCCATGGCCGACCGTTTCCATCCCATCTCGATGGAGCAGCTCACGCACTGGGTCTTCACCGAGCTCGAGCAGAAGGATTCCCTCTTCAACGTCCCGCGCTCGGCGTTCTTCGTACCGCGCCCGGAGCACCGTTACCGGGTCCAGGAATCCGGCGTCGAGCTCGAGACGCCGTTCGGCGTCGCTGCCGGGCCGCATTCGCAGATGGCCCAGAACATCGTCGCCGCGTGGCTCGTCGGCGCCCGCGTCATCGAGCTCAAGACGATCCAGACGCTCGACGAGCTTGACGTCAACAAGCCCTGCATCGACGTCACCGACGAGGGCTACAACGTCGAGTGGTCGCAGGAGCTGCGGGTCCACGAGTCCTTCGACGAGTACCTCCGGGCATGGGTCCTGATCCACGCGCTGCACCGGCGGTTCGGCTGGCCCGGCGAGACCCCGGGCGTGCTCTTCAACATGAGCGTTGGCTACAACCTCGAGGGGATCCTCAAGCCGAACGTCCAGTGGTACTTCGACGCGATGGCGGACGCCTCCGCCTGGCTGCCGCAGTACGTCGACATCGTTGCCCGGCACGAACCCGCAGTTCGTGACCTCGCGATCCCGGCGCGCCTGTCGAACACGATCACGCTCTCGACGATGCACGGCTGCCCGCCCGACGAGATCGAGAAGATCTCCGAGTACCTCCTCGTGGACAAGGGGCTGCACACGTCGGTCAAGTGCAATCCCACGCTGCTCGGTCCGGAGGGCGTCCGCCAGATCGTCAACGCCGACCTCGGCTTCACGGACGTGCCGATCCCCGATGCCGCCTTCGGCCACGACCTCAAGTACGCCGACGCCGTGCCGATGTTCCGGCGCCTGCAGGGGGTCGCCGCCGGTCGGGGACTCGGCTTCGGGCTCAAGCTGTCGAACACGCTCGAGGTCGAGAACAGGCGAACCGTGTTCGACCGCGACCCGACGATGTACCTGTCCGGGCGCCCGTTGCACGCGGTCACGACGAACCTGGCCCAGCGGCTGACGGAGGAATTCGAAGGCGGACTGGCGCTGTCGTTCGCGGGCGGCGCCGACTGTTTCAACGTCGCGGACCTGCTGCGCTCGGGCATGCGCACGATCACGGTCGCCTCGGACCTGCTCAAGACCGGCGGCTACCTCCGGCTGCTCCAGTACACCGAGAAGACCGATGAGGCGTTCGACGCCGTCGGGGCGACCTCGACCGCCGACTTCATCGTCCGGTCAGCGGCAACGGCCGGCCTCCCGGGCGTGGCCGGGACCAACCCGGCCACCGTGGCCGCGGCGGCTCGCTTCAACCTGCGCACGTATGCCGACGCGGTTCGCCGGGACTGGCGCTATCGCAAGGACTCGTTCCAGATGGACCGATCCAAGACACCGCGCGGGCTTGGCGCGTTCGACTGCATCGAGCCGCCCTGCGTCGACAAATGCCCGATCGACCAGGCGGTCCCGCTCTACATGGGCGCCGTCCGCAGCGGCGATATCGCGGAAGCGATCCGGATCACCCGCACGGACAACCCACTGCCGTCGATTCTGGGCCGGGCGTGCGACCACCTGTGCGAGACGACCTGCATCCGGACGCACCTCGATCAGCCGCTCGCGATCCGCCACATCAAGCGCTTCATCATGGACCAGGAGGCCATCGCCGACGCCCGGGTCGGCGCCGGGCCGCCCCCGACCGTCCGGGTCGCGATCATCGGTGCGGGTCCCGCAGGACTGGCCGCCGCACGCGACCTGGCCCGCGATGGGATCGGGGTGACGATCTTCGAGGCACAGCCGTATGCGGGCGGCATGGTCGGCGGCGCGATCCCCGAGTACCGGCTCCCGCAGGCCCGGCTCGACCAGGACCTCGTGCCGCTCGAGCGCCTCGGGGTGGAGTTCCGGTACGGCCAGCGGGCGGGCGTCGACTTCACGCTCGACCAGCTGCAGGCGGACGGCTTCGACGCGATCTTCGTCGCGGTCGGGGCGCAGGTGGCGAAGCACCTCAACCTGCCCGGCGACGACGCGGACGGCATCATCGACGGCGTCACGTTCCTGCGCGGCGTTCGCGAAGGCCGGCCGATCGCGGTCGGCGCGCACGTCGGCGTGATCGGCGCCGGCGACACCGCGATGGACTGCGCCCGCTCGGCGCGCCGCCTCGGGGCGGAGACGGTGTCCCTGATCTACCGGCGCACGGTCGACCAGATGCCGGCCGACCCGGAGGAGATCCTCGAGAGCGCCGAAGAGGGGGTCGCCTTCGTCGAGCACGCGAGCCCCGCCGGCCTGCACGTCGAGGACGGCCGGCTGGCCGGCCTCGTCTGCACCCGGACCGAGTACCGCGGTGAACGCGACGCCTCGGGCCGGAAGGTGCCGTTCGACGTCCCGGACTCCGAGTTCGAGATCGGCCTGGAAACGCTGATCGTTGCGATCAGCCAGCATTCGATGCTCGACTTCTTCGGAGACCGGCCGCCCAGGCTGACCCGCGCTGGCTTCATCGTCGTCGACCCGGTCACCTTCGAGACCTCGATCCCGGGGGTCTTCGCCGGTGGCGACGTGGCGGCGCACGGACCCTCGTCGATCGTGCGAGCGGCGGCCGACGGCAAGCGTGTCGCCGCCGCGATCGCGGCCGTCCACGGCATGACGCGACCGGTTGCCGCCACCGCGGCGGAGCCCATCGACATCCACGGGCTGGTCGTCCGGCGCGCCCGGCGCGAATACCGCGTCCCGATCAGCGTCGTTCCCGTCGAGGACCGCATGGGCTTCACGGAGACGACGCTCGGGTACACGCAGGAAGAGGCGATGGTCGAGGCCTCACGCTGCCTCGACTGCCATCAGATCTGCAGCCTGTGCGTGGGCGTCTGCCCGAACATGGCCCTGATGACCTATGAATCGGAACCGATCGCGACGAGGCTGCCGGCCCTCACGGTGCGCGGTGGGGCGGTCGTTGCCGGCGATGCCCAACGGCCGTTCGCCGCGACGCAGCGGCTGCAGATCGCAGTCCTGACCGACTTCTGCAACGAGTGCGGGAACTGTGTGACCGCCTGCCCGACGTCGGGCTCCCCGTACCGCGACAAGCCGCGCCTGTTCCTCGACCGCGCCGACTTCCTCGCGCAGGAATCGAACGCGTTCATGGTGCTCGGCAGTGGGCTGATGGAGGGTCGATTCGAGGGCGAGACCCACCGGATCGCGGTCGACGGCCGGATCGACTACCGCGCCCCGACCTTCAGCGCCATGCTCGAGCCCGCGAGCCTGGAGTTGATCGAGGCCACTCCGAACGGAGCCCGCGAGGGCGACGACCTTTCGCTCGAACCGGCCGCGCTGATGGCGACCCTGCTGGCGGGTCTGCGCCGGTCGATGCCGCACCTCCCGGTCGCCGCGACCGATGGGACGTTCGTACGCGAACCTGAGCCGCCCGTCAGGCCGGGAGCCTGAGACCGCGAGAGGCAATTGACACGCCCCGGCGCAGGCGGTCGAGCTGACGGCGCTCCGCACGCCTGAAGGCGATCAGGATGGTGCACCTGCCTTTTTTCGCGATGTTCGCCAGACACCCCCGTTCTCGGACGGCGCGATGCGTCCGAACTGAGGTCGACACGACGGCCCGTGAACGTGAAATCGAGCCGACACGGGCGAATGGCCAAGCGCTATAGCGCCTGAGTCTGGATCAAGCGCGCTCGGCCATGAGGCCGTGATCTGTTCCCGCGATCGGGCGACGGCGCCATCGGGACGGTGTCGTTCCTGAAACTCCTGCTGGAGGCAGACGCGGGGTCCAAACCGGGGCTGTCGCCGTTGCCTGGCGTCGGCGACTGGCCCACCCCGATGTCGGGCACGATCAGCTGGTCGTGCGGACCGTGGGCCACCCCGGTCTCGTCGGGCGCGCCGCCGCCGTCGGTCGCTCCGTAACGCATTCGGCCGGCCTTCAACAGGCCGATCGGCCCCTCCCGTGCCATCGGTTTTCTGACACCCTCGCCCGAGGCGTCCCACAAGACCTCCCACGCCCGGCCTGTGAGCCGGGTGGGGCCAGCAGGCGAGGAGATCGATCGCATGAACGCCGGGCAGCCTGAACGCGCCCTCTTCCACTGGACCCTCAAGCGCGAGGGGATCGTCGCGCCCGATGAGCGGTTGCCGTGGCCGCAGACCATCGCCCTCGGAGTCCAGCACATCTTCGCGATGTTCGGTGCGACGGTCCTCGCCCCGATCCTCATGGGCTTCGACCCGAATACGGCCATCCTGTTCTCGGGGATCGGGACGCTGATCTTCTTCGTGATCGTCGGCGGACGGATCCCGAGCTATCTCGGGTCCAGCTTCTCGTTCATCGCCGTCGTCATCGCGGCGACCCAGTATTCCGGCTCCGGCGCCAACCCGAACCTCGGCGTCGCCCTCGGCGGGATCATCGCCGCGGGCGCGCTGTACGCCCTGATCGGCGTGATCGTCATGGCCGTCGGCTACCGCTGGATCGAGGTCCTGATGCCGCCGGTCGTGACCGGCGCCGTGGTGGCCGTCATCGGGCTCAACCTGGCCCCCGTCGCGATCAGCAATCTGGTGTCGAGCGACGCCGCCGCCCCGCAGAGCGTCAGCCAGTTCGCGACGTTCGTCGGCCTGCTGACGGTCGTCGCCGTCGGGATCGTCGCGGTCCGGGTGCCCGGGCTATTCCGCCGCCTGCCGATCCTGCTGGGCGGGATCTTCGGCTATGTCGCCTACCTGGTCCTCGCCAACGGCCTCGGCTGGGGCAAGGCGATCGACTTCACCGCCCTGGGCAACGCGGCCTGGTTCGGCGCACCGAACCTGACCGCACCATCGTTCGAGCCGAGCGCCCTGACCCTGATCGCGCCGGTCGCGATCATCCTCGTCGCGGAGAACCTCGGCCACGTCAAGGCGGTGGCGGCGATGACCGGCCGCAACCTCGATCCGTACCTCGGGCGGGCGTTCCTCGGTGACGGCGTCGCGACGATGATCGCCGGCGCCGGCGGCGGGACGGGCGTGACGACCTACGCCGAGAACATCGGCGTGATGGCCGTCACGAAGATCTACTCGACTCTCGTGTTCGTGATCGCGGGCGTCGTCGCGATCGCGATGGGCTTCTCTCCGAAGTTCGGGGCGCTGATCGGGACGATCCCGGCGCCGGTTCTCGGCGGCCTGTCCATCGTCCTGTTCGGGATGATCGCGGCCACCGGCGCCCGGATCTGGATCCAGAACAAGGTCGACTTCTCGAACAATCGCAACCTGATCACGGCCGCGGTCGCGCTCACGCTCGGCGCGGGCAACCTCGCGATCACGATCGGCGACTTCCAGCTCGGGGGGATCGGGACCGCGACGTTCGGCGCGATCATCGTCTACCAGCTGCTGCGCGAGCCGCGGTCGACCGTCTCGGTCGAGACGACCCCCTTGGTCGAGCCGACCGGCGCCGCGACGCCGGCCTGACGCCCGCCACCGGACGAAGCCGCGACCCGCGCGCGCGAGGAGCGCTGCGGGTCGCGGGTCGCGCCTCGGGCGCGGCGCATGGCCCGTGACATTCCGCCCGTCCATGGCGGGACCTTTGGCACGTGTCCCGCCCCGCCTGCCGGCGCCTCCTTGACTGAGCGTCCCATGACCAGCGGTGGCCGCCGGCAAGACGGATGGCGCACCGCTCGAGATCAGCCTCGGATGGGGTCGAGCCATGGCGCGTCAAGACGGTCTCTATGCCGCGCTACTGGAGCGCGGGGTCACGCGACGTGACTTCCTGAAGTTCTCGGCGGCGATGAGCGCCGCCCTCGCCCTCCCGGCCGGGTACGCGCCGCGGATCGCGGCGGCCGTGACGTCGGCGCCGAGGGTCCCGGTGATCTGGCTGGAGGGGCAGGACTGCGCCGGGAACACCGAGGCGTTCCTCCGGGCCTCCCATCCGACCGTCGCCGAGCTGGTCCTCGACACGCTCTCGGTCGACTACCACGAGACGATCATGGCGGCGGCGGGCCAGCAGGCCGAGGCGGCCCGGCTGGCCACGATGAAGGCGTTCCCGCACGGCTACATCGCGGTTGTCGAGGGATCGGTGCCCGTGGCCGACGGCGGGGTGTACTGCACGATCGGCGGCAAGGCCTTCAGCGCCACCGTGCGCGAGGTGTGCGATGGAGCCCTCGCGACGATCGCGGTGGGCTCGTGCGCGTTCGACGGCGGGCTGCCGGCCGCGGCCGGCGGGACGACCGGCGCGATCGGCGCCGGCCAGGCGGTCCCCGGCGCGAAGATCATCAACCTGCCGGGCTGCCCGATGAATGTCCAGAACCTGACGGCGACGATCGTCCACTTCCTGACCTTCAAGCAGTGGCCGGCGACGGACGTCCTCGATCGGCCGCTCTTCGCCTACGGCCAGCTGATCCACGACCAGTGCGAGCGGCGGGCCCACTTCGAGCGGGGCGAATACGTCCAGGCCTGGGGAGACGATGCATCCCGCAAGGGCTGGTGCCTTTACCAGATGGGCTGCAAGGGCCCCGAGACGTTCGCGAACTGCCCGACCGCGCGCTTCAACGACGGCACGAGCTGGCCGGTCAAAGCCGGCCACGGCTGCGTCGGCTGCACGATGCCCAACTTCTGGGACCAGATGAGCCCGTTCTACCGGCGCCTGCCGACGGTCGGGCCGTTCGCGACCGACGTCACGGCGGACCAGGTCGGGCTCGGGCTGGTCGGCGTCGTCACGGCCCTGACCGCAGTGCACGCGGCGGGAAGCGCCGTCCGGAAGCGACGGACCGAGGCCCGGGTCCGGGCCGAGCTGGCTGCCGTCAGCGCCCCGGTGACGGCGGGGACGACCCCTCAGTCGACGCCGCCCGATGAGCAGACAGAGAAGGACGGACAGGCATGACCCGCATCGCGGTCGATCCGATCACCCGGATCGAGGGACACCTCCGGATCGAGGTCGAGGTCGCCAACGGCGTCGTCACCGACGCCTGGAGCTCCGGGACGATGTTCCGGGGGCTGGAGCTGATCCTCAAGGGCCGCGACCCGCGCGAGGCGTGGGTCTTCGCCCAGCGCGCCTGCGGCGTGTGCACGACCGTCCACGCCCTGGCGTCGGTCCGGTCGGTCGAGAACGCCCTCGGCCTGCGGATCCCGCGGAATGCCCGGCTCGTCCGCAACCTGATCGCCGGAGCCCAGTACGTCCAGGACCACGTCATCCACTTCTACCACCTCCACGCCCTCGACTGGGTCGACGTCGTCTCCGCGCTGAAGGCGGACCCGGATGCGACATCCCGTCTCGCCCAGTCGCTGAGCGACCATCCGCTCTCGAGCGCCGCCTACTTCAAGGGCGTCCGGGACCGGCTCAACACCTTCGTCCAGTCCGGCCAGCTCGGACCGTTCGCGAACGGCTACTGGGGGCATCCGGCGTACAAGCTCCCGCCCGAGGCGAACCTGCTGGCCGTCGCCCACTACCTCGAGGCGCTCGACTGGCAGCGCCAGGTCATCCGGATCCACGCCCTGCTCGGGTCGAAGAACCCGCACCCGCAGACGTACGCCGTCGGCGGGATGGCCCTCTCCCTCGACCCCAACTCCCCGACCGCGCTCAACGCCCGCGGGCTGTCCGAGATCGCCGAACTGATCGCCGAGGCGAAGCGGTTCGTCGACGAGGTCTATATCCCCGACGTCCTCGCGATTGCCGGCTTCTACAAGGACTGGGCGGCCATCGGCAAGGGCATCGGCAACTACATGTCCTACGGCGAGTTCCCGGAGGACGACTCGGGTGCCGAGGCGGCGTTCTACCTGCCGCGCGGCCGGATCATGGGTCGCGATCTCGGCAAGGTGGAGTCCGTCGACCAGATCGGGGTCACCGAGACGGTCGACCACTCCTACTACACCTACGATGGCGGCGACGCGACGCCACTCCATCCGTGGTCCGGCCAGACGCACCCGAAGTACGCGGGGCCGACCCCGCCGTTCGAGACGCTCGAGGGCCACGACAAGTACAGCTGGCTGAAGGCGCCGCGCTACCAGGACGAGCCGATGGAGGTCGGGCCGCTCGCCCGGATGCTCGTCGCCTACGGTTCCGGCCAGCCCGACGTCAAGGCCGCGGTCGACGGCGTGCTCGGCAAGCTCGGCGTCGGACCGGAGGCGCTGTTCAGCACGCTCGGCCGGATCGCCGCCCGGGCGATCGAGACCCAGCTCATCGTCCACCGCCTCGAGCGCTGGCTGACCGATCTGACGGACAACCTCGCGACGGGCGACCTCGCGATCGCCGACACGACGAAGTGGGACCCGGCCACGTGGCCGGCCGAGGCCCAGGGCTGGGGCTTCGAGGAGGCGCCCCGCGGCGCCCTCGGGCATTGGGTCAGGATCAAGGACCGGGCGATCGACAACTACCAGCTCGTCGTGCCCTCGACCTGGAACGGCTCGCCACGCGACCCGAAGGGACGGCGCGGGGCGTGGGAGGAGGCCCTCGTCGGCACGCCCGTCGCCGATCCGAACCAGCCCGTCGAGATCCTGCGCACCGTCCACTCCTTCGATCCGTGCATGGCCTGCGCGGTCCACGTCTACGACCCCAAGGCCGGCAGCTCCGTCCAGATCCGGGTCGTGTGAGGCGGATGCAATGACGACGCCTGTGGTCACGGCCGACCCGATCGTGCGGACGGTCCCGGCGCCGGCCCGGCCGGTCGAGGAGAAACTGCCCCCGACGATGGAGCGGGTCCGGATCTACGTCTGGCAGGTCCCGGTTCGACTCACCCACTGGGTCACGTTCGGCACCCTGATCGCGCTCGCGGTCACGGGCTCCTACATCGCGGATCCGTTCCTGATCACGCCCGGCCAGGACACGATGCGTCTCGTCCGGTTCGTCCACATCGTCGCCGCCTACAGCTTCGTCGCGTCCGGGATCGTCCGGACCTACTGGCTGTTCGCGGGCAACCAGTTCTCGCGCTGGACGGCATTCGTCCCCACCAACCGGCACCATCTCCGCGAGCTGGCGAGGCAGACCCAGTGGTACCTGTTCCTGCGCCGCGACCTGCCCGGCATCCTCGGCCACAACGCGCTCGCGAGCGGGACGTACCTCGTGGTCTTCTTCCTGTTCCTGCTCCAGACAGCGACCGGCTTCGCCCTCGTCGGGATCCACGGCACCCAGCCCTGGGCGACGCTCCTGGGCTGGCTGCCGGGCGTGCTGTTCGGTGAGCAGGGCGTCCGGCTGATCCACCACCTCCTCATGTGGGCGATCATCGCGTTTGCGATCCACCACGTGTACAGCGCCCTCCTCGTCGACCACATCGAGCGCAACGGCCTCCTCTCGAGCATCTTCAGCGGCTCGAAGTTCGTGCCGCGCTGGCGGATCGTCGAGGCCCGCGACGGCGGCATCGAGCTCGATTCGATCGTCCGCCGCCAGGACATCGAGGAGTCGCGCGCCGAGGCCCTCGACAAGGCAATGCGAGGCGAGGAATGAGCGGCCCGGCGACGCCGCTCGTCGTGGGCATCGGCAACGTGCTCCTGCGCGACGAGGGCGTCGGCGTGGCGGTCGTCCGCGAGCTCGAGCGGCGCGCGGCCGAGGGTCGGCTCGACCTCCCGCCGGGCACCCGGTTGGTCGACGGCGGCACGCTCGGGCTCGATCTCCTGCCGCTCCTCTCGAGCGCCTCCATGCTCGTCCTCGTGGATGCGGTCGACCTCGGACGGCCGCCCGGAACGGTCTGCGTGATCCGCGACGCGGCCATCGAGGGCACTCTCGCCGGCCACGTGTCCCCCCACCAGGTCGGCGTCGCCGACCTGGTCGCGGCTGCCCGCCTCATCGGGGTCTTCCCGGCGACCGCGTCGCTCGTCGGCATCCAGCCCGCGCTGATCGAGATCGGCCTCGAGCTGAGCGACGAGGTCGAGGCGGCCGTCGGCGAGGCCATGGAGCGCGTCTGCGCCGAGCTTCATCGGGGACCCGACGCCGCAGCGGCGGCCGCCTGATGCACGAGGCCGGTCTGGCCGCGGAGATCGCCGTCCGGCTGCAGGAGGGCCGCCGGACCGGGCGCGCCGGGCGGCCGCGGGTCCTGGTCCGCGGCGGCCACGACGCGTCCGCGGACTTCGACGCGTCCCTCCGGTTCCACCTCGCGCTCGTGGCGCCGGGGCTCTCGGCCGGGCTCGAGATCGTCCACCTGCCCGTCGCCCGGCTGTGCGCCTCCTGCGGCCGCGGCTTCGAGGACGCCGAGGTCTTCGCGACGTGCCCGTCGTGCGGCGGCGCCGCATTGCCGGTGTCGACCGGCGAAGAGGCCGTGGTCGAATGGTCGCCGGAAATGGCGGGCTGATCGGATGTGCGTCGCGTTCCCGGGCCGGGTGGTCGAGGTCGACGACGTCGGGGCGGTCGTGGACACCGACGGCCGCCTGCGGCGGGTGTCGACGCTGTTCCTGCCCGATGTCGCGGTTGGCGACTGGGTTGCGGTCATGGCCGACACGATCGTGGAGCGGCTCGAGGAGGCGCATGCCCTCGAGGTTCAGCAGATCCTGCGCGACGCGATCGCCCTCGAGGTGGCCGAGGAGAACGGGCAACCGCGTGCGGACGAGATGCCGGTCCCGGGCGCCCCGCGGGTGACGACAGGCACCATCTGAATCGCGCCGCAGGGCCCGCCCGCTCTGATGACGCCTGCGTCCCGGGTGGTGATGCCGATACCATGATCCCCCCACGATCGCACCCAGCGAGACGCCGATGACCGACCTGCCGCAGACCGAGCGACCACCCTTCGTCGCCGCGCCGACCCGCTACGACGCCATGCCCTACCGCCGCGTCGGACGGAGTGGCCTCGACCTCCCGGCGATCTCGCTCGGGCTCTGGCAGAACTTCGGCGAAAACCGCCCGCTGGCGGTCCAACGGGCGATCGTCCGGCTCGCATTCGACCGGGGGATCACCCACTTCGACCTGGCCAACAACTACGGCCCGCCGTTCGGCGCCGCCGAGGAGACGTTCGGCCGGATCTACGCCTCGGACCTGCGGCCGTACCGCGACGAGCTCGTGATCAGCACGAAGGCCGGCTACGACATGTGGTCCGGGCCGTACGGCGACCGCGGCTCGCGCAAGTACCTGCTCGCCAGCCTCGACCAGAGCCTCAAGCGGATGGGCCTCGAGTACGTCGACATCTTCTATTCGCATCGGGTCGACCCGGCGACGCCGATGGAGGAGACCCTCGGCGCGCTCGACACGGCGGTCCGTTCGGGCAAGGCGCTGTATGCCGGGATCTCGTCGTACTCGGCCGACCGCACGCGGAAGGCCGCCGCGATCCTCGCCGGCCTCGGGACGCCCCTGCTCATCCACCAGCCGTCGTACTCGATGCTCAACCGCTGGATCGAGGGCGGCCTGCTCGACGTCCTCGGCGAGACCGGTGTCGGCTGCATCGCGTTCACCCCGCTCGCCCAGGGCCTCCTGACGGATCGCTACCTCGATGGCGTCCAGGCCGGCTCGCGGGTCACGGCCAAGGATTCGTTCGCGCCGGAGTTCCTGAGCGAGGCGAACCTGGCCAAGGTCCGGGCGCTGAACGAAATCGCGAAGGCGCGTGGCCAGTCCCTCGCCCAGATGGCGATCGCCTGGATCCTGCGCGATCCGCGGGTGACGTCGGCGGTCGTCGGGGCGAGCTCGGTCGAGCAGCTGACCGACACCCTCGGCGCACTCGATCAGCTCGACTTCAGCCCCGACGAGCTGGCCGCGATCGATCGCCACGCGACCGAGAGCGGCGTCAACCTCTGGGCGGCGTCGAGCGACGCCTGACGCGTCGGCCGCGAGAACTGCAACCCATCTGCGATCGAACGCCCGGGCATCCTGGGGCGCACGACTCCACCGACGGCGCACGATCGACCGCGCGTGCCGCGAACGCGGGACGGACCGGCGAGCCTGACCCGGCTGGAGGATCGATGCGATGTGCCTGACCTGCGGATGCATGGACGCCCACCTCGAGATGGGCGAGTCGAACATCACCTACGAGGACGTGAAGCGGGCCGCCGACGAGAACGGCCGGTCGGTCGCCGAGACGCTCGACATCATGGAGCGCACCAAGGCAAAGGATCGCGACGACCATCCCCAGGAATACGCGACGCCGAACGCGGGATCCTAGTCCGCGGCGCCCGTTCCGGCGGACGCCCTGACGATCCGCCGCCAGACCCGCTCGCCGTCGACGAGCTCGTCGGTCGGGGCGAGCCCGGCCCGCTCGGCCACGGCGGCCGATCCGAGGTGGTCGGGGTGGACGTGGGCGAGGATCGACCGCACGCCGGCGGCCTCCAGCCACGCCACCAGCCCGCGGGCGGCCTCGCTGGCATAGCCACGGCCCTGCCACGGAACGCCGATCAGCCAGGCGATCTCGGCACCCCGCCCGGCGCCGGCACCGCCCACATCGACCACGGTGGCCTGGACGAAGCCCGTGGCCGCGCCCGACGGACGTTCCCGGACGACCCAGTTGTGCCATTCCTCGCGTCCGTCCGGCGACCGGCCACGGACCTGTGCCTCAAAGCGCGCGACCAACTCGTCGTGGGTCGGCGGCCCGCCGCCGATGAAGGCGTACAGGCCGGGATCGGCGAGCACGGCGACCATCTCGTCCGCGTCGGCGATCCGCAGCGGCACGAGCTCGAGGCGCCCGGTGGCGATCGTCCCGGAGGGGATGGGCATCGGCCGGGCAAGGCTACCCGAGCCCGGCCGATCCGCGGTTCGGTCAGACGGTGGGGACCGCCTCGACCGCCAGCGGCGCCCCGCCCGACATCCGGGCGACGGCCTTCTCGAGCTCGGCGATCTCCTCCTCCGGAAGGTCCGACTGCACGGCAAAGCCGCCGAACAGGGCGAGACCGACGATCGTCAGGTGCGGCGCGTCCGCCGCCAGATCGGCCGCCGTGCGAACGTCCTGGAGCCCGCCGATGCCGCGGACGCGGGCGCTGATGCGCCACGACTCGGGCACGACGATCTGGCCGCCGCCGAACACCGCCCGGACGCGAAGGACGGCCCCGTCCGGATGGAGGGTCGCCTCGCGCAGGTCGACGAACCCGCCGCCGTACCAGCAGTCGATGACGCCGCCGCGGAATGCGGCGGCGCGGCTCGTGAAGGCCATCGGACCGAGCGCCGTCCGCACGTGGATCTCGTCCGCCTCAGGCTGGAGCGCCGCCATCGTCTTGCGGGCGGTGGAACGCGACGCGATCGCCACGGCCAGGGTCGAGAGCATCAGCGCCGCCCAGACCATCCCCGCCGTCCGGAGGGCGACGGTCAGCCCGTGCGGCATGCGCCGCTTCGGGCGAGTTTCCGTCCGGTCGCGGGTCATGGCAAGCAAACGCTCCCGGAAGGTCGCTCCACGGCTCTCCGCCATGGTCCCGAGGTGCTCGGCCGTCGCCTGGAGCCGCTCCGGCGACAGCCCGAGCCCGGCGATGGCCGATCGGATCCGCTCGATCTCGAACCCCTTGGCGTCAACGTGTTCCACGGATGTCATGACGAACCTCCAGTCCTCGCCGGCGCGGGCGCCCGGAACGGCGGCCTCGGGTATGTCGAGGACGTCGTCCGGCGCATTTCGACGCTGCGGCTGGCAGGTCGCGCGGCCGGGCTGCGAGGGCGATCGTCGGTCAACCCGGTCGCGGATACCAGTGCCGTCGGACCCGGAACGGCGGAGGGGTGCGCCTGCGGTGCCACGGCCGGGTCCCTCCGATCCGGTCGCCGGCCCGGAAGCCAGCGGACCCGGCGGGTCGGCCTACGGTGACGCGTCGGCCGCGCCCGCCGGGCGGCGGGTGACGAACCGCCGCCAACCCAGAACCAGCCGGTCGTTCACCCGGGCGACGATTCGCGTCCGGTGGATCCGCACGACCGCGCCAGTCCAGGCGAGCGCGATCAGCCCCAGCGACAGGTGGATCCCGATCGGGAGGGCCGAGAGCTGGAAGATGTCGCGCCCCGCGTCGGTCGCCAGGACGGCGAGGTAGGCCACGACCAGCCCACCGACCAGCAGCGCCGTCCGGACCCGGGCCGGCATCCGGATCCGGCCGCTGTCGTCCGCCGCGATCGGGATGAGCACGAGGGCGCCGATGCCGAGGAACGTCGCCATCGTGGTCAGCATCGTCCGTGCGACATCGGTCGGGGCGCCGATGGCGATGGCGTCGGCATAGACGGGCAGGCCGACGGCGGCGACGCCGAGGGACAGCGGGATCGAGATGCGGAGCGTCTGGCCGAGGAGGCCGGACCGCGACGGAACCGGGCGAACCCAGAGGGCGAGGACGAGGATCGGCACGCCGACCGTGACCAGCGCGAGGATCGAGTTCTGGCGGGGCGTGAACGGGAACGGGAGCTGCAGGAGCGCGGCGCCGACGATGATCAGCAGGACGTAGAACGTCCGGGCGAGGAGGACGGTCAGGGTCGCCGCCATCGCCGCCACGATCCGCTGGCCGTCGCGGATGGCTTCGGGCAGGATCGAGAAGTCGTCGCGGACGAGGACGAGGTCGGCCACGCCACGGGTCGCCGGGCTGCCGCTCTGCATCGCCACGCCGACGTCGGCGATCCGGACCGGCAGGATGTCGTTCACGCCGTCGCCGGTCATGGCCACGAACCGCCCGCGTCGCTTGAGAACCGTCACGAGGCGGGCCTTCAGGTGCGGATCGACGCGCCCGAAGATCGTGGTCCGAATCGCGAGGTCCGCCAGCTCGTCATCGCCGAGGTCGGCGAGATCGAGACCGGACGCCGCGTTCGTCCCGCCTCCGAGCCCGAGCCGCCGCCCGATCGCCTGGACCGTGACCGGATCGTCGCCGGACACGATCTTCACGTCGATCCCACGAGCCCGGAGGCCGTCGATCGTGGCCGGGGCCTCGGGGCGGAGCTCCTCCTCGAACGTCAGCAGGGCGATCGGTTCGAGGCGATCGGGGAGGCGCGGCTGGTCGTCGACCGCGAGGGCGGCGCCGGCCGATGCACGGGCGAGGACGAGGACGCGCTGGCCCGTCTCCGCGCTCGCGGTGGCCCGCGACCGGACCTCGTCCGCACGATCGCGCATCGCGGGCGCCAGGACCGACGGGGCGCCGAGCAGCCATGTCCCGGCCGATGCGGGGTGGTGAGCGTCGCCCGCGGCGAATCGGATCGCGGACCAGCGCAGCGCCGACGAGAACGGAATCTCCTCGGCGACCGCCAGGCCCGGACCGGGGAACGCGGTCGCGAGGGCATAGGTCGTCCGGTTCGGTGTCGTCCCGCTCGCCGCCACCGCGGCGACGACCCGCTCGAGATCGGCCGTGCTCATGCCGGCGGTGACCAGCCGACGAAGGTCGCGGAACGTGATCTGCTGTGTCGTCAGGGTTCCGGTCTTGTCGGTGCAGAAGGTGTCGATCCTGCTGATCGCCTCGATCGCGCTCGGGCGCTGGGTCAGCGCCCCCAGGCGGGAGATCCGGAGGGCCGCCGCGGCGTACGTCACGGTCAGCATCAGGGCGAGTCCCTGGGGAACGAGCGTGATCAGCACCGCGGCGGCGAACACGGTCTCCTGCGCCGCGTCCGTGATCGCCGTCGGGAGCGTCAGGACGACGACGCCCGCGGCAAGGGCGATCAGGGCCCCGACGACGATGAACGTCCGGGCAATCTCCGACTGGAGCGGCGTGCGGACGACGCGGCGGCCCTTGGCCTGGGCGAGGATCCGGTTGGCATACGTGTCGGCGCCGACCGCCTCGACCTCGTAGCGCGCGACCCCGCTGAGGACGGCGCTGCCGGACTGGACGGTGTCGCCCGCCGACTTGTGGATCGGGTTCGACTCGCCGGTCAGGGCGGATTCGTCGACCGACGCCGTCGCGTCGCCGACGATCCGGCCGTCGAGCTGGATCTCGTCGCCGCGGTTGGCGACGACGACGTCGCCGAGAACGACCGCGGCGGGCGGGACCTGGCGCTCGACGCCGTCGCGAACGACCGTCGCCGGCGCCTCGCTCAGGAGCGCGACGCGGTCGAGCTGGCGCTTGGCTCGCGATCCCTGGACGACCCCGATCGCGATGTTGAGGAAGACCGGCAGTCCGGTCATCACGGCCTCGGTCGTGGCGCCGAAGCCGATCAGGGCCAGGGACACCAGGAGGAGCGGCCCGTTGATGAACGGATAGCTGTTGTCACGGACGATCTCGAGGTACGACCGGCTCGTCGGGGTGTGGAATTCGTTGGCCTCGCCGGCGAGCGTCCGGGCCTCGGCCTCCGCCGTCGACAGGCCGCGCTGCGGATCCGCGGCGGGACGCGCGCCGACGCGCGGTGGAACGGCACGGCTCGACGTCATGGACCCATCGTCGCCGTTGCGGCCGCGGCCGGCATCGGGCCGTTCGGCCCCGTCGGACGCGGAGGCGCCCCGCGAGCGAGCGAGTCGCCCCGGGGCGCCGATGACGGTGTGGTCGGCCGGGCGATCCCGTCCGGCCGGGAGTCAGCTCCTGAGGAACGCCGCCATCGCGGCCCCGAGGACCGTCGCGTCGACGTCGTGGCGCTGGCCCTCGAGGACCGCGGTCCGGCCGTCCGGCAACGCGGCGACGAGCGCCTCGGCGGTCGGTCGGAAGAACGGGAAGCTCGCCCCGCCGGTCAGGATCAGGGTCGGGACGGTGACCCGGGCCGCGGTCGCGGTCGGGACCGAGTAGTCGCGCATGACCCGGGCGTCGTAGGCGAGGGTGTGGGCGATCGCTTCCTGGGCGGCCCACCACGGCTGGGTCTTCGCGAAGGCGGCGAAGTCGGCCGGCAGGCGGACCATCTCGACCATGAAGAACGTGGCCGCGTCACCGCGCCGGCCCTCGGCGACCAGCCGATCGAGCTGTTCGACGGAATCGGCCGGCGGCCGCCCCGCCGGATCGAGGTTGTAGGGCGGCTCCCACAGGACGAGCTTGTCGACCGGGGCGCCGGCGGCTGCGGCCTCGAACGCGAGCCCGGCGCCCGACGACGAGCCGTACAGGTGAGCCTTGCCACCGGCCAGGGCGATGACGGCCTCGATGTCCTCGATCTCGCGCTCGACGGCGTAGGGAGTCGTGTCGCCGCTGTCGCCGCGGCCGCGCCGGTCGTAGTTGTAGGTCGTGAAGTCCGCCTTCAGGGCGTCGGCGAGACCGGCGTTCGAGCCGCGGTCGACCGAGCCGCCACTGACGAGGACGATCGCGGGGCCGCTGCCCTGGACGTCGACGGCGAGCTTCGTGCCGTCTTTCGAGATGACCGTTTCCATCGGGATGCTCCTTTGCTCGTGGCGGGTGTCGGGTAGTGGGTGGGCGCTCAGGCGAAGGTGCGGTCGACCCAGGCTTGCCAGGCTGCCTCGGTCTGCTCGCGGTCGACGGGCTGGAAGATGTGGTGGCCGAGCGCGGCCGTCCCCATCCCATGGATGAAGCGGTACATCCCGTCCGCCGTCCGGAGGCCGATGAAGTCGGGCGACACGTAGTCGATCTCGCCGGCGAGGTCCGGCAGGCCCTCGGCCCGGAAGTGCGCCGGCTGCCCGACGACCGGCTCGCGGGTCACGCCGAGCGCGTCCGTGAAGGCCGCCCATGCCCGCTGGCGCGAGACCTGCGGACCCCAGAGGGTGACCGGCACCGCGATCCGGCCGCGGAAGTACTCGATGTACTCAACGAGCTTCGCGACGTAGGCCGGGTCGCCGATCTTCAGCGCGTCGTACTCCTGCTCCCAGTCGTCACCGGGCAGGAAGCCGCTGTGAACGAACCGCAGCGTGGTGGTGCCACCGGCGCGCCCCTCGATCTCGAAGGCGAACGTCATGAGCCGGCCGTCGTCGGCCTCCGGGCTCGTGTTGGCGAATCGGTGCGGCGGGTCCCACGTCGTGACCGTCGAGTCCATCGTGAACCCGTGCAGCGTCGTCCGGACCGCGCCGCCGAGCCGCGGCTCGACGTCGTTCTCGCCCATGAACCAGGCGTCGAGGCCGGCAGCGGTGGAGACCGCCTCCCAGACCTGCTCCGGCGTGGCGTTGACGGTCCGCTCGACACGGACTTCGAACGGGTGGGCCATCTCAGGATTCCTCCTCGATCTCGGGAGTCACTGGCGCGCCGAGGTCGGTCGCGGCCGGGACGCTGGGGTGGATGGCGACGACGATGCGGTGGGGTCGGCCGCCGGCCGCCGATTCGTCGTGATACCTGGCGACGAGGGCCGCCACGGCATGCGACAACTCCTCGGCGAACGCCGACCGATCGGCGGCCGAGGCGAACCGGATCTCGCCGTCGAGGGCGAAGGTCGCGATGCGCTTACCGGCCTTGCGGGCGCCGATGAGGAGCGACCCGACGTCGCGGACGAGCCGCGCCGCCAGCGCGAGCATCCAGAACGCCGACAGGCGATCCGGGGATCGCTCCGGGTCCGGCTGGACCGCGGCGAGGGCCGCGGGCGAGATGACGTACGAGGCCGCGGTCGCGCGCATCAGCCGCTCGGTCATGTTGCCCTTGCGACGTTCCTCGACGAGCTCGACGAGGCCATGGCGCTCGAGGGTCCGGAGGTGGTAGTTGACCTGCTGGCGCGGCAGGCCGACCTTGAGCGCCAGGGTCGTGGCCGACCCGGGTGTCGACAGCTCGGCGAGAAGCCGCGACCGGACCGGATCCAACGAAGCCGCCGCCGCCGCCGCGTTCTCGATGACCGTCACGTCAAGCACGGCGTCATCCTGTCACCGACAAATTCATTTGTCAATACAGGAATTATCGTCAAGGCGGTGCTACGCGCCGCCACGCGCCAGGAACGTCACCCAATCTCCGTCGGGGATCACCTCGCCCATGTCCGCAGGCGGCCCGTTGTAGAGGTAGACCCAGGCCGCGGCAACCGGGCCGTCGACGATGCCCACCACACGCCGGACGTACTGCGAACCCGCCTCGTCGGCAGGATCGAACGCCTCGAGGTCGTCGGCAGCGGCGAGCGCCGCCGGGTCGGGGATGTCGTACAGCTCCACGACGACCCGGCTCGGACCGCCGAGGACGAGCGCCGGATAGGCGTAGGCGCGGGCAGCCGAGCGCGGCATCTCGAACAGGCGACCGAGGACCGAGCCGCGCCCGAGGAAGGTCGAACCCGCGAGGAAGGCGTGGTTTCGCTCGCCGCGCCGGAGCGTCCCGTAGACGGCGAGGACGATGGGCGTCGGGGTCATCCGAGCGAGTGTGGCACGTCGCCGTGAGCGCGGGCCGAATCGTCACGGGAACGAGCCCGGTCGATCTCCGGGCCCTTGGCAAGCCGGCGGCCGGACCGCATGCTGTCCGCGCCGGGAGGGCGCGAGCCACGCCGGAGGGACGGCTCGTCGGAGGTGTCGACATCGATCCGATGCTCTTGTACGCGGTCATCACGATCGCCTTCCTCGTCCTCGGGATCCTCGCTCTCGGCTACGGCGTGGACAGTCGCGACGGGTTCGAGGACGACGACTGGCGGCGGCGCAGCTGAGCACGATCGAACCGGCTCCCGAACTGGATCGACCCGATCGGCGGCCTCAGCCGATCGCGCCGCGGGCGACAATGGCGTGACCACACAGGAGTGACGGATGACCGACTGGAATGCCTTTGCTGCCGGCGCCCCGTCCATCGCGGCCGCCGGACGCCGCTTGATCGAGCGATCCGGGATCGGCGAGGGCCTCCTCGCCACGGTCCGCGGCGACGCCCCGCCGCGGATCCACCCGGTCCACGTCCGGATCGTCGACGGGCGGCTGCTCACGTTCGTCGTCGTGGGATCTGCGAAGAGCGCGGATCTGGAGGCGGACGGCCGCTATGCCCTGCACGCCCACCAGGACCCGGCCGTCCCCCACGAGTTCCTCGTCCGCGGGCTGGCGACCGAGGTGCGCGACGCGGATCTGCGGGCGACCGCTGCCGGAGAATGGTCGTTCGAGGTCGACGACGGCTACCGGCTGTACGAACTGTCGATCGATCACGCCGTCTTCGGCGAGCGCGCCACCGCCGACGACTGGCCGCCGGTCTACACCGCATGGCGGGCCGGCCCATCCGCTTGAGCGACGGGACGCACCATCGCGCCGACGCGATGCGGTCGGGTCGCCCGATCGAGGTTACGCTGCAGGGCACGTGATCGACCCCAGCTCCCTCCGGCGACGAGCGCCGAGCATCGATCGTTCGTCGGACCGGCTGGTCGCCGTGATTGCGATTGGCGCGGCCGTCTCGTTCCTCATCGCCGCTGTCCTGGCGATGTTCCTTCCGGTCGTCGATCGGCGAGGCGCCTGGCTCCCCATCCACCTCGCCCTCGCCGGCGGCGCAACGACCGCGATCGCCGGCGTCATGCCGTTCTTTGCAGCGGCCTTCGCCGCCGCGCCACCGAGCGACGCCCGGCTGCGGATGAGTGCGGTCCTGGCCGTCGCGGCCGGCGCGATCGGTGTCTCAGTCGGCGTCGTCGGGTCGCAGCCGGATGTCGCGGTCCGGGGTGGCGTCGCGTTCATCGCCGGAGTCGTCGTGACGGGCGTCGCCACGATCCGGCCCCTGGCGCGCGCCCTCGGCCCGAGTCGCGGCCTCGTGAGCCAGGGCTATGTCGTTGCCCTCGCCGAGGTCGCGGTCGGGGCGATCCTCGCGACGCTGTACGTCGGCGGCTGGGCGCCGATGCTCGCGGCATGGGGCCAGGTCAAACCCGCCCATGCATGGCTCAACCTCGTCGGATTCGTGTCGCTGGTCGTCGCGACCACGCTGCTTCATTTCTTTCCCACGGTCGTCGGGGCGCGGATCACGGTCCGGCCGAGCGCCCGGCTCACGGTCGTGGGGCTGGCGGTCGGCGCACCAGTGGTGGCGCTCGGGTTCGCCATCGGTTCCGATCTGCTCGCCCGGATCGGAGCGCTCGCCAGCGCCGCGGGGGCGATCGGCCTCGCGGTCAACGCCGCCCGGACCTGGCAGACACGCGCTCGCTGGACGACCGATCCGGGCTGGCACCGGTTCGCGATGGGAGCGCTGGTCGCGGCCATCACGTGGTTCGTCGTCGGGATCGCGATCGCGGTCGGGCGGGTACTCGTGGCGGGCGCGTCGCCGGCGGCGTTCTCGATCGAGACGGTGGGCGCGCCACTCGTCGCGGGCTGGATGGGCCTCGCGATCCTCGGTTCGGCGACCCACCTCCTGCCGGCCGTGC
>DATAIW010000253.1:0-14512 GCA_036262455.1 Candidatus Limnocylindrales bacterium
CGCTCGGGCTGGCCGCTGCCGCTGCGATCACGCTGATCGTGACCGGTGGCGCGATCGCCCCGATCCGCCGCTCGTTCGCGGCCCAGCGTCGGTTCGTTGCCTTCGCCTCGCATGAGCTGCGGACGCCGGCGGCGCTCATCCGCGCGAACGCCGACGTGATCGAACGCGAAGGGCTGGCGCTGCCCGCCGGCCGCCCGCTCGTCGCCGACATCATCGCCGAGTCCGATCGGCTCGCCCACCTCGTCGGCGACCTGCTCGAGCTCGCGTCGATCGAGGCGAGCGGACTGGCGATCGACGCACGACCCGTCGACCTCGCGGAGCTGGCCAGCGCGACCGCCCGGGAGGCGCAGCCCCTCGCCGCAGGGCGTGGCGTTCACGTCGTCGCTCGGGCCGATCCGTCGTCCGTGACCATCGTGGGCGGCGATCGGAATCGCCTCGTCCAGCTGCTGCTGATCCTTCTCGACAACGCGTTCGACCACTCGCCGGCCGGTGGGACGGTCACCATCGCGGTTCGCCGGGCCGACCGGAATGTCGAGCTGGCCGTGTCGGATTCCGGCCCGGGGATCCCGGCGTCGGATCGCGAGCGCGTCTTCGAGCCCTTCACCGGCCTGCCCGGTGGGCGTCGTGATCGAGCCGGCGGAACCGGGCTCGGCCTGTCGATCGCGCGCCGGATCGTGTCCGCCCATCGGGGGACGATCCGGGTCGACGACACGCGGGCCGGCGGCGGCGCGACGCTGCTCGTGACGATCCCTGCCCTGACGGCCGCGCCGTAATACGGCCGCGCGGCGAGCGCCCCGGATGGGGAGATCCACATCCGGGTCACACGCTTGCCACATCGACCGGATCGACCGTAGGGCACAGCGGAGGTTCCGGATGAGGCGACTGGCGTCCGACGATCGCCTGAAACCCGGGGCCTCCGCGTCGACTCAACGAGTCGTCCGAGTCCTGCTCCAGGAGCGTCACCATGGCCTTCGTCATCGCCCAGCCGTGCATCGATCACGCGGATCAGTCCTGCGTGGCGGTCTGCCCGGTCGACTGCATCACCGCCGACCCGAGCGTCGACCGGAAGTTCTACATCGATCCGGATGCCTGCATCGACTGCGGCTCCTGTGAATCGGCCTGCCCGAACGGAGCGATCTTCGCCCTGGATCGCCTGCCGGCGGAGTGGGCCGACTTCGCCTGGGTCGACGCGGCGTGGTATCGCGATCCGGACGCCGCCCGAGCCGTGGTCGACGAATTCGAGCCGGCGGCCTGACGTGGCCATCGGACCGACGATCGAGCGGGCCCTTCCGCCGCGCCGCCCACTCCCCCCGAGGCCGGAGTTGGCGGGCCCGCCGACCCTCGCCGCCAACGCCCGGATCGTCGAGCGTGAGGACCTGACGGACTCGATCGCCAGGTTCGTCGTCCGACCGGACGGCGAGCTGGCGCGGGTCGAGCCGGGCCAGTACCTGACGCTCGGGTTGGTCATCGACGGCCGGCTCCTCCAGCGGCCGTACTCGACCGCGACGGCACCGGGCGAGCGCGACGCGCTCGAGTTCCTCGTCCGGCGCGTACCCGGCGGGGCGTTCACCCCGCACCTGTGGAAGCTGCGCGCCGGGGATCGGCTCCGGATCGGGCGCCCGAAGGGCATGTTCACGAGGATCCCGGGTGACCTCCGGACGCACCTGCTCGTCGCGACCGGAACCGGCCTGGCTCCGTTCAAGGCGATGGTCGAGGCGAGCGGCCGGGAGCCGGTCCGGCCGCGGACGGTCCTCGTCCATGGCGTATCGCGGCTGGCCGAGCTCGCCTGGCGGGACCGGTTCGAGCGGCTGGCCGCCGCGAACGAGCTCGACTACGTCCCGACGATCTCCCGGCCGGCCGACCCGGCCAACGACGGCTGGACCGGGCGGACGGGGCGGGCGGAGTCGGTCCTTGATGCGGTCTGGACGACGGCCGGCCTGGAAGCCTCCGGGACGGTCGCCTATCTCTGTGGCAACCCGTCGATGATCGCGGCGGCCCGCGAGATCCTCCTCGGTCGCGCCCTGGCGGATGACGCGATCCGGAGCGAGCACTACTGGCCGGGCTGAGCCTGGCCGCGGCGCGTCCGTCCGGACCCGATCGTTCGCACGCTGCGGTCGCGAGCCGTCAACCGGCCTCGGTGGCCGGCCAGGTCCCCATCACCTGGCGGAGGATCGCGAACTCGCCGACGTGGTAGGCGTTGTGGTCGGCGACGATCCGGACCTCGCGCAGCAACGTGTGGCCGGGCGTGCCCGGCAGCACCGCGTGCAGGTCGCGGCCGTCGTCGGCGAGGAGCGCTCCGATCGCCGCGCGGTCGGCCAGGAAGCCGGCGACGCTCGCATCCCACATCGTCCGGGTCGCGCTGGCGGTCGGATCCGGCCAGTACTCGCGCGGCCACTCGAGCCCGGTGTAGTCGGAGTTCGTCAGGTAGTCGAGGATATCGGCCTGGGTCAGCCGGAGGTGCTCGACGAGGTGCCACGGGGTGTAGTCCACGCTTGGCGGCCGGAGGTTCATCGCTTCGTCCGGAAACCCTCGGACCGCCTCCTCGAAGGACATGTGGGCGTCGAGGCCGTCGAGCAGCCGGAGCAGCTCGTTGCGCAGCGGATCGCGACTCGTGAGGGTCCTCATTCGATCTTCTCCAGGGTGACGGCAGCATGACCGACGGTCCCGACCATGATGCCGCAGTACGATGAACCCGTCGTGAACGCACCTGTTCGACTCGACCGAACCGCCCGGGGACGCGCGTGATTCCGGACCTCGGGCTCCTCGTGATCGACCCCGGCGAGCTCGTCGCCGCGCGCTCGCAGATGGCGTTCACGCTCGGCTTCCACATCATCCTCGCCTGTCTCGGGGTTGGGTTGCCGAGCCTCGTCCTCGTCGCCAACGCGATCGGCCTGCGCCGTCGCGACCCCATCGCCCTCCTCCTCGCCCGGCGCTGGTCGCTCGTGATGGCGGTGACCTTCGCGGTCGGCGCCGTGACGGGAACGGTGCTGAGCTTCGAGATGGGCCTGCTCTGGCCGGGCCTGATGGGCCGGTTCGGCGGCGCCTTCGGGATCCCGTTCGCGATCGAGGGCCTGTTCTTCTTCCTCGAGGCGATCTTCATCGCGATCTACATCTACGGCTGGGAACGGCTGTCCCCGCGGGCCCACCTGATCAGCGGGATCCCGGTCGCGCTGAGCGGTCTCGGCGGGACGTTCTCGGTCATCGCCGCGAACAGCTGGATGAACCAGCCGGCCGGGTTCGCCATCGGGCCCGACGGGCGGGTCACCGCGGTCGACGCGCTGGCGGTGATCTTCAACCGGGCGACCTGGTACGAGGTCCCCCACATGCTCCTCGCGGCATATCTCGTGACCGGCTTCCTGTTCGCCTCGGTCTACGCGGTCGGCCTGATGCGAGGGAGCCGCGACCGTTATGTCCGGCTCGGGTTCGCCATCCCGTTCGTCGCGGCCGCGATCGCCGCGCCTGTCCAGGTCGTCGTCGGCGACGTCGCGGCGCGGGCGATCTTCGAGGACCAGCCCGCCAAGTTCGCGGCGATGGAGCTGATCACGAAGAGCGGCCCGAACCAGCCGGTGACGATCGGCGGCGTCCTCGTCGGCGACGAGGTCGTCGGCGGGCTCTCGATCCCGAACCTCGGCTCGCTCCTGGCCGGTTTCAGCCCGGACACGCCGATCACCGGCTTCGATGCGATCCCGATCGACCAGCGGCCACCGGCCACGATCGTCCACCTCGCCTGGGACGCGATGGTCGGAATCGGGACGGCCCTCGTCGGCCTTGCGGTGTGGGGCCTGATCCTGCGCCTCCGTCGCCGCGATCATGCGACGGCGCGCTGGTTCCTGCGAGCAACCGCGCTGGCGGGCGTCGGTGCCGTCGTCGCGCTCGAGGCCGGCTGGATGGTCACTGAGGTCGGACGCCAGCCGTGGGTCGTCTACCTCGTGCTCCGGACCGCCGATGCCGTCTCCCAGTCGGGCGGGCTCCGGATCACGTTCGCGGCCGTGATCGGGCTGTACAGCGTCCTCGGCGTGGCCACGCTCGTGATCCTGCGGGAGATGACCCGGCGGTGGGCCGCGGCCGATGTCGCCGCGGGCGGCCGCGCCACCGACGCCCGGGATGCGTCGCGGGACGAGGCACATGTCCCCTATGGCCCGCGCGGCGAGCGATGACCCTCGTCGACGTCACCGCCGTCGTCCTGTGGCTGGGGGTCACGACCTACGCGGTCTTCGGCGGCGCCGACTTCGGGGCCGGCTTCTGGGACCTCGTTTCGGGTCGGGGCGACCAGGGCGAACGGTCGCGCGGCCTCATCGCGACCGCGATCGGGCCGGTCTGGGAAGCGAATCACACCTGGCTGATCTTCGATCTCGTGATCCTCTGGACGGCATTCCCGGTGGCGTTCGCGGCGATCATGTCGAGCCTGTTCGTGCCGCTCAGCCTGGCAGCGGTCGGGATCGTCCTGCGCGGCGCCGCGTTCGCGTTCCGGCCGGTCGTCGGCAGCGCCGCGGGCCGGCGGGTCACGACGGCGATCTTCGCCGCATCGTCGGTCATGACGCCGTTCTTCCTCGGAGCCGCCGGCGGCGGGATCGCCAGCGGGCGGGTGACGCTCGACCCGACCGGCGGAGACCTCGTCGGGAGCTGGCTCAATCCGACCTCGGTCCTCGTCGGGCTGATGGCCGTCGCCGCCTGCGCCTACCTCGCCGCGGTGTTCCTGGTTGCCGACGCTCGACGCCTCGGCCAGGCCGACCTCGCGGCGCTGTTCCTGCGGCGGGCGCGCGTCGCGGCCGTCGTCACGGGCGGCCTGGCAGTGGTCGGCATCCTCGTCCTGGCGGCGGACGCACCGGTCCTCGCCGATGAGCTGATCCGTCGCGGCTGGCCGCTGGTCATCGCCTCCAGCCTGCTCGGCGGCGCGGCGCTCGTCGCGATCGGGCAGCGGGCGCCGTTCGGGACGCGGCCGCTCGCGGTCGGCGCCGTGGTCGCGATCATCTGGGGCTGGGGTGTCGCGCAGTACCCCGACATCCTGCCGCGGACGCTGTCCCTGGCCGACGCGGCCGCGCCGTCCGGCTCCCTCGGCTCGCTGCTCGTCGTCTTCGTCGCGGCGGCGCTCCTGATCGCTCCGTCACTCGTCCTTCTGTTCTGGCTGGCCCAGGACAACCGGCTCCCGGGCCACGTGCCAGAGGCTGTCGCCGACCCGGCCGCCCGGGTCGACTGATCGCCTCAGCCGATCCCGTCCCGTTCGCGAACGTTACGCCGGATCCGGCCGGCCAACCAGACAAGGCCCACGACGGTCACGACGACCCAGAGTCGCCCGCCTGGATCCGCCGGACCGCCGGCGAGGCCGACGGTCCGGATCCGGATCAGGGGCAGGTTGGTGGTCTTCGCCGCGAGCGTTTCGGGCGACGCGTCGGCGCTGCAGACAAAGCCCAGGCCAAGGACGCCGAGGGCGCGGATCAGGGCCCTCCAGCCACGATCGAGCTCGGCCGGGTCGGTGACCGGCTCGGCCACGCCGGCAAACCCGCCGGACGGCAGGATGAACTCGACGCGCGGATTTGCCAGGAGGTTCTGGTACCAGCCGGTCCGCGCGCCGAACCCGGCCGAGCAGTACACGTTGCCGTCGAGGAGTGCGTAGCCGAGGGCGACCTCGCGGGCGAGCCCGGTCCGTCGCCCGGTGGTCCGGAGCAACATCCACGATCCCGTCAACGGATTGGCATGGAGCGGACCGAGACCGAGCTTGATCGCCGGCAGGACGTAGAACCGATTCAGGATGCGGAAGGCGCGACTGATGGCCGGCAGCCCGCGTTGGAGGAACGGCCCGTACGGCAGCTCGTGCGGTCCAGCGCGCCGGCCGGCGGCGGATCGGGCGGCGGGCCGGCGGTCGCTCGCGGCCACCAACGGCGACGATCGGTGGTCGGGGTGGACACTGGCGATCTCATCGACCATGGCGGTCCGGTGGGACGACATGGTCACGACGATCGCCCATGCGGCGCCGGCTGAGGAGGGTGATTCGGCCCGTTGTGACCGGGCCGGCCAGCCACGTCTGGACGGTCCGCGGCAGCCGGCGCACAGCTCATGCTTCGCGCCGACGGCCCCGGTCCCGCCGTGGCGGGACCGGGATCGGCACCGTCGTCAGACGAGGACCGCGGCGGTCGCGGCGAGGATCGGGATCTCGATCTCCGTCTGGTAATCGGCTGGCATGACCTCGTCTCCGGGTCGGTTCAGGTACCGCTCCTGGAGCGGGCCGACGGCCTCGAGACCACCCAGCTCGATCCACGCGTCGAGGGCGATGTAGGCACCTCCGAGCTCCTCGTACGGACCGACGTGGAGCGTCCGCGCGACCGTCATCGCCGGAATGATCCGGGCCCGGATCCGCCCGCAGGCCTCGACCGACCCGGAGACGGGCACGCAGACCTCGGCGTCGACCTCCTGCGGCCCGAACTGGTGGTAGATCACGAACGGCGGTCCGGCCGGCGACACACCGAGCAGGCCCAACCGGCCGAACACCTCGCCGAACGCCTTGCCGAGGAATTCCGGAATGGTTCGCTGCTCGAATCGGCCCCGAATCGAGACGATCCGCTGCTCCTCGATCTCGGTGATCGAGATCTCGTCCTCCATCGCCCAAGCCTCCTCGCCGGGATGCCAGCGGTCCTCGCGGACGATCGAGGGTTGCGCCACGGGATGGCGATGCGGCCCGCCCGACACGACTCGTCCGGCGTGGTCGAGTCTCGCCGGTGGAGCGGCGCGCCGCCAGAGCCATCGGACCCGTCGATGCGCAAACGCGCGTTCCAGGTCTCCGGCGGGGCTGACCGGCCGCAGCCGATCGGGCTGATCGGCACTCGCGGCCGACCCGCTCGCGCCGGACGCTGGGCCTGCGCGATGACCGGGTTCGGCAGCGGATCGATCCGGTCGGGACGCGCGGTTCCGTGACGCGGCACAGGCTCGCCGATCCGGACGTTCGACAAGGGGACGACATGGCCACGACCACAACCCTGACGGACAAGGAGGCCGACCTCGCCGGCCCCGGCATCGGCGACTACGCCGAGCTCGCGAAGGTCCTTCCGACCGACTACCGGTCGCTGCTCACGCCGCGCGAGACACAGGCCGCGATCTTCGCGGTGAAGGGCTACATCGAACAGAACCTCTGCCGCGAGCTCGACCTGATGATGGTCCAGGTTCCGTTGATCGTCGATGCCGAGTCGGGCGTCAACGACATGCTCGACCGGGATGGCTCGCGGACGCCGGTCTCGTTCCACATCTCGAACGACCGCGAGCGCCACCCGATCGACGCCCAGGTCGTCCAGGCCGCCACGAAATGGAAGAGGATCGCCCTCCGTCAGTTCGGGCTGGCTCCGGGTGAGGGGATCTGCACCGACATGCGGGCTGTCCGCAAGGACTACTTCCTCGATCACGACCACAGCGCCTACGTCGACCAGTGGGACTGGGAGCGCGTGATCACCGCGGATCAGCGGGATCTCGAGACGCTCGAGGCGACGGTCCGCACGATCTGGCGCGTCCTGCGCGGTGCGGAGCAGGACGTCCAGGGGCTGTTCCCGCAGCTTCGGACCGAGCGCTACCCGGACCTGCCCGAGGAGCTCACCTTCATCCACGCCGAGGACCTCCTCGAGCGCTTCCCGGACCTGCCGCGAAAGCAGCGCGAGACGCTGATCCTCCAGGAGTACCCGGCGGTCTTCATCATCGGGATCGGCTGGCGCCTCGCCGACGGCTATCCGCACGAGATGCGGGCCGCCGACTACGACGACTGGGCGACCGAGACCACAGCACCGGACGGCCACCTGTACCACGGCCTCAACGGCGACATCCTGGTCTGGAACCCGGTGACCCGCCGCCGCCACGAGCTGACCTCCATGGGGATCCGGGTGGATGCGGCATCGCTCCGTCGCCAGCTGGAGATCACCGGCCAGCTCGACTGGCTCGAGCTGCCCTATCACCGCGGGATCGCCAGCGGCGAGCTGCCGCTCAGCATCGGCGGCGGGATCGGTCAGTCGCGGACCCAGATGCTCCTGCTCAAGAAGGCCCACCTCGGCGAGGTCAGCGTGACCGTCTGGCCGGAGATCCTCAAGGAGATGTGCCGGGAGCGGCACATCGACGTCCTCGAGTAGCCGTCCTCGATCGTCGGGGCCGTCGTCGGCGCCGGCTTCGACGCGGTCCGCTTCCTGGTCGAGGTGCCGTTGCTGTTCCTGTTCGCCTGCGCCCTCGCCGGCGTGACGACGCTCGTGGCCGTCGTCACCCTGAGTCGCGGCGTCAGCGGGGGTGTCATCGCCGGCGGGCTGCTGGCGATGTACCTGCTCGATGCAGTGTCCCGGATCGACGCCGGCCTTGACTGGCTCGGCGCGTTCAGCGCCTTCCGCTACCTGCGATCGACCTCGGCGATCGACCGGGGCATGGCGCCCGTCGGCGAGGTCGCGTTGTTCGGGGCGATCGCCCTTGCGACGTGGACCGTGGCGATCCTGGCGTTCCGCCGCCGCGACCTGGTCGCCTGACCGTCCACCCGCAGCTCACCGCGGGAACCCGTTCCCGGACGGGGCCCCCGCGGTTGTCACAGACTGCTGTCGATGGGTCGAGGTCGTTGCTCAACTGCCGGTTCGCGCGACATCGACGACGAGACGGGTCGGTCCGCTCAGGAGGCTGATCCGACTGCAGGCCCGGCCAGAGAGCCCGGCGATCCAGGTCGCATCGCCCTCGTATCCCGCCGTCTGCCGGAGTTCCAGGAGGACCGGGGCGTTGACGACCATGTCGCGCGCCGCCGAGGGCACGGTCTCGACGGCAACCCCGGTGAGCTTGATCTGGATGAACGACGAGCCGGCGATCGTGACCGGGAGATCGCTCGGGTCGAGCTTGAACGGCGGCTTCACGACCTCGATCCGGACCTCCGGACGCGCCGTGCCCGCGGTTTCGAAGACGATCCGGTCATAGCCGGGATGGCTCCCGACCCGGACGTCCCTGACATCGACCGCGACCGCGCCGCTGGATCGGTTGTACGGCAATGCCGTGCAGGCGAATGGCGTTGGCGTGGGGCGGACGGCCTGGCTTGGCGTCGGGGTTGGATGGATCACGGATGGGGTCGGGCTCGACGCCGAGCTCGCGCTGGTCGCGGGTCCCGAGCCGGCCGACGCCACGACCGATGCACTCGGCGAACCGAGCGCCGGGTTGGTCGACGCTGATGGACCGGCACTCGGGCCGCACGCCGTGAAGAGGAGCGCCAAGAGCACGGTCCCGCGACTCCAACCTCGTCCGGCTCGGACGGGCCGCTCGACTGCTGGCTCCGGATTCACGTGTCTCATCACTCACCTCCGCCGGCCCGCGCCGGCTCGATACCGCGCTCAGTCTGGGTCCGATCGGCCAGGAGTTCGAGAGCCATCCGGCTCGATGTGCCGGAACGCGGCTCGCGCTCGGCCCGAATCGACGAGTCGAGCTACCCTCCGGCCATGCCTTCGATCCGATTTCCGATCCGCGTCGGGCGCCGTTCCCGCCTGCCGCTGCGCCTGCTCTTCGGCGTTCGAGCCGACGATTCGTGGGTCGATCTGGGCGACGGCCCGGACGGCGCGCTCGAGGTCCGGTTCGGTTGGTCCCATTTCCGGACCCAGATGGCGAACGTGCTCAGCTGGCAGATCGAGGGTCCGTTTCGGTGGATCACCGCGATCGGCGTCCGGAAGAGCATCCGCCATGGCGACGTGACCTTCGGCGGCAGCCCCCACGGCGGGGTCCGGATCGACTTCCGGACGCCCGTCCACTGGACGATCTTCAATGTCCCGGCGATCTACCTTCCGGCCGACGACCTCGAGGCGCTCGCGGCGGAGCTGGAACGTCGCGGGATCCCGGGGCATGACGCCAGGTCGCGCGTCAGCTGATCTCGATCGCCTGCCCGACGCCGGACGTCGACGGCACGACCAGGTGCTGGCGAACGAGCGTCGCCCGATTGAGGTCGGTCGACGTCAGGACGCTGGCCGCGGCCGTGGCCGGCTCGGGCTGTCAGGGCGTCACCGGGCCGACCGTCACGGGGCCGACCGTCATCGACCGGCCGGCCCGGAAGTCGGCGATCAGGGCCGTGTAATCGGGCAGGCCTCGCTCATACCCGAGCGCCCAGAACCCGGCCCCGGCGAGGCCCAGGTCATTGGCGAGGCCGAGCTTCGGTCGGAGGCTCCGCGGCGAGTCGTAATAGATCGCCTGCCACGTCGTGCCGTCGGGAACGGCCAGGAAGGCGACGACCTCGACCGGGTCGTAGGACGCGCTGGCCGCCGGATTGAGCAGGGTTGCGAGGTTGCGGCGCGGGACCCAGACGCTACCGCGACCGGTCTTCGGCGATCCGGGCTCCGGCGTGGCGGTCGGCCAGGCGAGGCCGTAGAGCGGCAGGCCGAGGAGCGTGCGTCCGGCCGGGACGCCGGCGGCCGCGTACAGGTCGAGCGACCAGACGATCGAGCGATCGACGCCGTCGCCGCGCGAGATCGGAGCCGAAGCGCCGGGCTCGCTCGACACCGTCCGATAGTCGTAGCCCATGAGGAAGATCCGATCGGCGCCGGCGAGGCTCGCCGCGAACGCGAGGGCGGCACCACGCGGACCGGCGCCTGTCGTCGCCGTCACGGTCGCGGTCGGGTCGGAAGCCCGGAGCGCGGTCCGCAGTCGACCGACGAATCCGCCGTACGCCGGGATGTCGGTGTCGCCGATCTCCTCCACATCGACCGCGATCCCGTCGACGTCGAGGTCTGCCCGGAGAGCCACGAGCGACGCGATCACTCGATTCTGGAGATCCTCCGAGCGAAACAGGGCATCGTTCCTGGGCCGCCCGAAGCTCGTCCAGGTCATGTCGACCCGTCGCCCGAGCCGGTGTGCGTCGGTGACGATCTCTCGGCCGATCGGACCGTCGATCGCGCGGTAGCCCTTGAGGGTCGTCGCGATCGCCCCCTTGGACGTGTTGGTCACCGAGAAGAGGGCGATCGTCGTCGCGTCCGTCGCCCGGAGGTGGGCGGCGATCGTGTCGTCGATCTCCCAGTACGGCACGAAGCCGTAGACCTCGTGACCCGCGAGCAAGGGAGCCGAGGTGGGGTCCGCGGCCGACGGGGTCGCGCTGGCAAGCCGCCCCGGACCACCCGTCGCTGGAGCGCCGACGAGGACCACCGCGCCGACCACGCTCGCGGCAGCGACCAGCGCGATGACGACCCGACCGACCGGACCGGGCGCGCGGCGGGCGCTCGGTCGACCGATCCACGGGATGCGAGGTCGCCTGTCCACGATCCCAGTCTGGCGCCTCGACTCGATCCGGTCCACGAACGCGATCACTCCTCCGGGAGTCAACCGCTTCTTCGCCCCATCTTCTTGACCGGCATGGACCGGCGAAGTCAAGTATTCTCAACTTGCTCCAGTCCGGCGTTGGGGGGCGCTGGACTGCGAGCCCGACGAGATGGAGAGACACCCTTGCCTGATCGGATCACGCGCATCACGCCACGTTCGGGCACGGGATCAGGTGGGCGCATTGCCGCCCCGACCGGGAAGGCCGGTCGGGACCTCGCCGCCGATCGCGGCGCGGGACCGGACCTGGCGGTGGGCGAGACGCTGCTCGTCGTTCTGCGCGGGATCGGCGCCGTCATGTTCCTCACGACGCAGCGGGTCATCGTCGCCCGTGACGGCATGGAGCGGCGTCCACGAAGCGGCGTCACCGCGTTTCCGCTTCACACCATTCGCCACCTTCGCCTCGAGCTTGGCAGCGCTCCGTCGGGCCGGATCGCCGTCTGGACCGACGCGGGCCAAGAGGCCGTGAGCATGTTCTTCGATGCCCGATCACTGGATCGAGCCCATGAGCTGATTGATGTCGCGAGGCCGCTCATCGCTCGACAGCGACGCGGCCCCGGAGCGCGACCGGTCCGTCCCCCGAACGGACCGGTCGACTCCGGATCCCACGACCCCGCCTGACTGGACACGGTTCCCGTCGGGACCGCCGTCGATCACCACCATTGATCCTCGCGCCGCGGGTCACGGGCGTTTGTTCTTCATCGGTGTGATCGCATCGGCGGTCCGTCCGGGTCCCGTCGTCCGGGCGGGTTTGCCATTCCTCAGGACGGACTGTTTCCCGCCTGATCGTTGGCGCGGGTCCGCGCCCGCCGGATGATCAGCGCGGGATCGGACCCGCACCGCTTTCGGCCAGCGCGGTTGCAACGCCGGCCAGGAGGGTCGCTGCGGCGAGGATCGCAGAGATGACAAGGGTTCGGGCTCGATGGAAACGCACGGTTGGTGCTCCTTCTCCGCCCGGGCCCGTGGCGCGAGGACGCACCACTATCGTAGGCGTTCCAGCCGGATTCACAAGTATTTATTGACGCAACGGATCGCCACCGCCGGTCGATCGCGTGCGCGGAGTCAATAACCGCTTGGTGGGACGGCGTATGATCCGTGCCATGGCGACCTCAACGCTTCCCCGGACCCGCAATCGTCCAAGCCTCGCGAAGGAGGATCTCGATCTGGCCCGCGAGGTCGGAGCCCGCCTCAAGGCCGCCCGGACCCGGGCCGGCCTGACCCAGCGGGAGCTGGCCGAGCCGCGCTACACGAAGGCGTACATCAGCGCGCTGGAGAACGGCCTGATCAAGCCGTCGATGGCGGCACTCCGATTCCTCGCCCGCCGCCTGGGCACCGTGCCGAGCGCATTCCTCGCGGACGAGGACACCCACTGGCAGCGCCTCGACGCCGAGCTCCGTCTCGCGGCCGGCGATTGGCGGGCCGCGGCGGATCGCTTCCAGGCGATCCTCGACGGCGGCCCATCCGGCATGGCCCGGGGCCTGTCCCTGCTCGGTCTCGCCGAGGCAAACTACCGACTCGGTCTCTCGCGCGAGACGATCACGTGCGCGTCGGAGGCGCTCGAGCTCCTCACGGCCGCGAATCGTCGCGCTGACGCGCAACGGGCGACCTATTGGCTGGCGGCCGGCCACATCGCCAGTGATGACCCGGCTCGGGCGCGCATGCTCTTCGAGGAGCTCCTCGCGGCGACCGCCGTCGAGGACGGTGACCCCGACCTGCGCGTCCGGATCCTCGTCGCCCTCGCGACCGTCGAGGTCTATGCCGGGGAATCGAGCGCGGCGATCGGCCTCCTCGAGGAGGCCCGCGCGATCGGGGCCGACCTCGACGACCGGCGGCGGGCCTCGTTGCTGCACTCCCTCGCCCAGTCGTATCGGATGGCGGGCGATCTCGAGGGTGCCGTCCGGACCGGGATCGAGAGCCTTGCCCTGTTCCGCGCGGTGGATGCCCGCGCCGAGACGGCATCGATCGAGAACGAGCTCGCGCTGACCTATCTCGGACTTGGCAACCTGGCCGCGGCCGAACAGCATGCCCGGGAGGCGCGCCTGGGCATGGAGCGGGATCCGGATCAATTCCGGCTCGCCCACCTCGGCGACACGGACGCCCGGATCGCGCTGGCCCGCGGCGACCTGGAGCTGGCGGGTCGCCAGGCCACGGCCGCCGCCGAGCTCGCCGCCCTGCTCGGCAACCAGAAGGCGCTCGTCGACGCCCTCCTGACGCTGGCGCGCACGGCCCGCCGGCAGGGCGATCCGGCGCTTGCAGCCGCAACTCTCGAGCGGGCGGCGACGGCGGCCGAGGACGGACCGCTCGCCCGGCTTCGACTCGTCCTCGGCGAATGGAGCGAGCTGGCGGCCGACAACGGCGACCATGCCACCGCCTACGAGCTGAGCCGTCGAGCGCTGGCCCTACGCTGAGACGACCGTCCGGTCCGTGCGGATCGGGCGGGCCCCCGAAGGTCGGGCCCGCGTGACCTGGAGGCGGCTCAGCCGTAGAAGTCGACGACCAGTCGGGTCCGGGTGCTCGATCGCCAGATGCCGATGCCGATCCAGTGGTAGGCCGGGTTCTTCAGGTTCCGCCAATGGCCGCCGTTGGTCGACTTCTCGGCCTGGAACTTGAGGTGCGACGCAAGGACGGCGGCCTTGGCCGTCGAATAGCCGTCGCGGCAGCCGATGTTCTCGCCCCAGTTCCAGCGGGTGAAGCCGGCTCGACGAAGCCGGTGGCCCGGATCGCCGTCGGCGGTGTGAGAGCACAGCGCTCGGGTCACGAGGAGCTTGGCGTACGGCCGGGACACCTTGTCCGACAAGCCGTAGGAATAGGCGATCGGGGCGACGTACGCGCTGTAGTGGCCGCTGCCGTAGCCGCGGCACGTCCCGTCGCTGAGGACCCAACCCCCGGTCCGGGTGCAGTTCACGAGCCCAAGATAGAACCGTTCGACCGAGAACCACGGCTTGTCGAGGGTGGTCGTCGCCAGGGCGACGCTGGACGATGGGGCAGTCCGCGTCGTCGTCGCGGCAGCGACACCTGGCGCAGCGGCGAGGGATCCGAGCAGCGACCCGGCGACGGCCAGCCCGAGGACGATCTGCCGGCGCGTCCGTGCGCGCTGAGCGATGCGAGAGGACGCCCGACGGGCGCCGGTCGTGGGACGAATCAAGACTCGTGCCTCCTGTCTGCCGGACGTCGCGGCGAGGACGCGACGACGGTGGTCGAGGCCGCCGGGCAGGCGCAGGGGTTG
>DATAIW010000254.1:0-1771 GCA_036262455.1 Candidatus Limnocylindrales bacterium
ACCACGGACAGATCACCGTCGGCTGAGCGTGACCGAGGCCATTCCGCCAGCGAATCGGCGGGATCGTCTCCTGCGCGGGCTATCCGAGACGCGTTTGTTCTCCTGGGAAGAACGAGCGCCGGAAGAACGAGCGCCCGAAGAACGGCACGCCCCGAAGCACGAACACCCGAACCACGAGCGCCCCGAAGAACGAGCACCCCGTCGAGCTTCCGGCCGACGCTTCCGCCCCTAGACTAGGCGGTGCATGTACGCAGTCATCCTGGCCGGCGGCGGAGGGACCCGCCTCCATCCACTGAGCCGACCCGAGTGCCCCAAGCCCTTCCTGCCGCTCCTTGATGACCGGTCGCTCCTCCAGGGCACCGTGGAACGACTCGCCGGGCTGACCGACGACATCACGGTCGTGACCGATCGGCGCTATGAGCGTCTCGTGCGCGAGCAGGTCCCGAGCGTGGCCGTCCTGCTCGAGCCACTCGGCAGGAACACCGCCGCAGCCATCGCACTCGCCGCGCTGACGATCGACCGCCACCAGGACGACGTCATGCTCGTCGTGCCGGCCGACCAGACCGTCGAGCGGGCCGATCTGTCCCGGGACGTCCTGCGCATCGCGGGCGAGCATCTCGCGACCGGCGCGTTCGGTGTCGAGGACCCGCTCGTGACGCTGGGCGTGACCGTGGATCGGCCGGCGACAGACTACGGCTACCTCATCCCGGACCTCGGTCGCGGGGCCGACATCGACGGGCTCCACGCCTACCCGCTCGTTCGGTTCGAGGAGAAGCCGAAGCCTGCCCGGGCCGAGGAACTGACTCGCCAGGAGGGCGTCGCCTGGAACGCCGGGATCTTCCTGTGGCGTCGCCGGGCGATCATCGCGGCGCTCGGTCGGTATACCGGCCTCCTCCAGTCGCTCGGTCCGATGGTCGCCACCCCATCGATGCTCGAACACGCTTACGAGGCGATCCAGAAGCCGGTCTCGATCGACTATGCGGTCATGGAGGGCGCTGCGCAGAACGGCCAGGTGGTCATGGCCTCCATGGACGTGGGCTGGTCGGACCTCGGATCCTGGTCGGCACTCCTCACCGCGTTGGGTGCCCGCGGAAGCGGGGGCGTCGTCCAGGCGGGCGAGACGGTCGAGGTGGAGCACGACGATCTGATCGTCCGGCGGATCGGCGGACGGCTCGGGGTCATCGCGCCGCCCGAGCGCGGTAGGATGACCGCCACGCAGCCGATCGCGATCCTGCGGGGGACCGGTCCCGACCGCCCGCTCGTGGAGCGGCTCCTCGAACGCTGCTCCGAACCGGAGGATTGACGTGACCCTGACCGGCGCCGCGCCCACGCCGACCACGATCGTGTTCGGCACGGACGGCTGGCGCGCGCGGATCGCCGACGAGTTCACCTACGACAACGTCCGGCGCTGCGCCGAGGGCGTCGCCCACTATGTCGTCGAACGGGGCGAGACGGCCCGGGGTGTCGTCGTCGCCTACGACCGCCGCTTCTCGTCGGAGTTCTTCGCGATGGCCGCGGCGGAGGTGCTCCTGGCCCACGAGATCCCGGTCGCGTTCGCGGTCCACGCCGTCCCGACCCAGATGAGTTCCTACGAGGTGGTGCAGCGCGGCGCCGCGGCCGGGATCGTCATCACGGCCAGTCACAACCCGTGGGTGGACAACGGCTTCAAGGTCAAGGCCCCGACCGGCGCCGCGGCCGGCGCGGAGATCCTGGGCGTCATCGAACGGCGGCTCGCCGTCAATGGCGGGACCGGCATCGATCGCCGGCCGTT
>DATAIW010000255.1:0-4112 GCA_036262455.1 Candidatus Limnocylindrales bacterium
GGCCGATTGTCAGGCTCCAGATGATCGGCAGCGCCAGCATCCCGAACACCAGCCAGCCCCGTCGGCCGGGCCGCAGGACGGCGATCGTCGCCACCAGCGACCCGACCACGATCGTCTCCCAGATCGCCGCCGCGGCCTCGAACGGGAGGAGGGCCAGCGGCCGGAAGAGGATCGCCAGGAGCGGCGGGTAGCGAGAGAACTCGGCGTCGTTCGTGCTCGCCGCCTGGGCGTACAGCGGCAGGCCCTGGTTCAGCCGCGTCCCGGCGTCGTAGTAGGTGCGGATGTCGGTCAGCGGGTCGCTGGTCAGGTGGAGGATCAGGATATTGAAGCCGATCAGCGTCCCGATGACGGCGGCCGCGAACAGGCCGAGCGAGGCGAATGGGATCGCCCGCCGTGCGGAGCGCATCGTCACGAGGCCCGAGCCCCTGCCACGATCGAGCAAGCGTCCGCGTGGTTCCGCCGGGCACGACGATCCATCGCCCGGAGAACGGGCGCAACGATCGAGAATTCGACGAGTGTCCACTGGAACGGCATCGCGTCGCCGATCGAAAGCCTGTCCGCTGCGTCAGAGGCGGCGATCGTGAACTCAGCCACAAGCGCCTGGAGCCATGTCACCGGGGGTGGTGGGTCGGCTGGCTGGTCCGCGGCGAGCAGACATCGCGGTCACGATCACGGCGCCGCACGCCGAGCCGGAGCCGGGCCGGCGACGAAGCTCGTCCGGCGTCCCCATCCGCGCGCACCATGTCAGGCCCTCCGAGGCAGGCCAGGAGCGTCATCAGGTTGTACGAAAAGACGCGCGGCGGAGCGAGCACAGCCAGGCCGACCGCCGCGGCCCATCCCCAACGGGTGCGCCCGAACCTCCACGCGACGGCCACTTCGATGGCGACGCAGACCAGCCAGACGACTGGCGAGATGACGAACGGCGACAGGTTCCCGCTCGATGAGACCTCGGAGGCGACCTGGCTTGGGGCGAGCGTGCCGGGAAAGGCCAACGTGTCGGCCGGATCGAGGATCAGCTGGAGGAGGACGAGGGCCGCCGTCCAGCCGGCGAGTCGCCCGAGGGCCTGCCAGTCGCGACGGGCCAGCCAGTAGATCCCCGCCGCCAGCGGGTAGAGCTTGATGTTCCCGGCCAGCGCGACGGTGAACGGACTCCCGATCGTGAGCAGCAGGGCGACGATTGCCTCAACCTGGCCGATCGCGAGCGTCCAGCCAATCCCGATGCTCAACAACAGGACCGCCCACCACGTCGCCGGCCTGCGGATCCCGATGCGCCAGAGTGTCAGGCCGAGTGCCGCGAGGAGGATGGCCTCCCAGATCACAGCGGCGAGCTCGAACGGCAGGAGCGCGAGCGGACGGAACAGGATCGAGAAGAGCGGAGGATAGATGCGAGCGCCCGGCGGATAGAGCGGGAGACCTGCGTTCAAGCGCGCGGCGGCGTCGTAGTAGACGTGGAGGTCATTGAACGGGTCGGTCGAGATGTGGAACAGGAATATCCTGATTCCCCCGAGGGCCCAGAGGACCGCCACGGCGCCCCAGAGCGAGCGCAACACGACCCGGGATCTGATCCCGGCCGTCCCGGCGGCACCGCCCGGCAATACCGACCGAATACGGCGGATGAGCTCCATGAGCGGGAAGTCTACGCGGGGACGTGGACCCGCCGACCACCCGAAGGTCACCCGGATCGCCCCTCATCAGGCGCGCCGCGTCTCGCGACCACGGTCCGGGCGGCCTAGTCCATTCGTACCAGTCGGAACGCGCCCGACCCGGTGCTACGCTGCACCGGCCGTGCGGACCCCGATCGCCCTCTACCTGCTCGCCCTGATCGCGCGACTGGTGGTCATCGGCCACTTCCCGGACCCGGCCTACCCCGATTCGTATTACTACGTGGACGTCGCCCGGAACCTCGCCGCCGGCCACGGCTTCAACGTCGACTTCGTCTGGATCTTCGCCGAGGTCGGCGGGAAGATCCCGGCGCTCCCGGTCCTGCCGATCCCGTCGAACGCCCATTGGATGCCGCTCGCCTCGCTCGTCCAGGTCCCGTTCATCTGGCTCCTCGGCCCGACGGCGGTGGCATCGGCCGTGCCGTTCGCCCTGATCGGCGCCCTGGCCGCGCCGCTGACCTGGGCGATCGCCCGCGACGCCGGCACGAGCCGCCAGGTGGCCGTCGGCGCGGCCGTGCTGGTCGCCCTGCCGGTGATGCTCCTCGTGTTCATGGTCCAGCCGGACAACTTCTCGCTGTACCAGCCGCTCGTCGCCGGCGCGCTCTGGCTCGCTGCGCGCGGGCTTCGCGGCGACGCCCGGGCGTTCGCGCTCGCGGGCCTGCTCGTCGGGCTCGCGACGCTGTCGCGGAACGACGGGGTCTTCGTCGGGGCGACCGTCGGGCTGGCGTTTCTCTGGGATCGCTGGCGGGCGTGGCGTTCCGGTGGTTCGCGCCGGCCCGCGATCCCGCTGTGGTCGGCCGTCGCCTGCGCGGCGCTCTTCGCCGTCGTCATCGCCCCGTGGATCGTCCGCCAGCTCGCGGTCTTCGGCTCGATCTCGCCCTCGACCGCGTCCGGCAAGGTCCTCTTCATCCGGACGATCGAGGAATGGAACTCGATCACGACGCCGGCCAACCTGTCGTGGCTCCTCGGCCAGGGGATCGGGCCGCTGGTCCTGAGCCGGATCGGCGGCCTGATCGCGGCGGTCAGCATCTTCACGACCCTCGCCTGCGGCGTCGTCCTCGTCCTGCCACTCGTCGTCGGGGCGTGGTCGCGTCGGCGCTCGGTCTGGTTCGGCCCGGTCTTCGTCTACGCCGCGATCCTGTTCTCGTTCTCCGCCCTGGTGTCGGCGGTCCATGTCCCGGGCGGCACGTTCATTCACTCGGCGGTCGCGCTCGTGCCCCACGCGTTCATCCTCGTTCTCGAGGGGATCGCGGTCGGCGTCGGCTGGATCGCCGCCCGCCGCCGGGCGTGGAACCGCGAGACCGCGACCCGCGTGTTCACCACGACCGCGGTCGGGTTCGGCGCCGTGCTGACAATCCTTGTCTCGTTCGCCGTCCACAGCGGATGGGCCCAGAAGCGGGCCGACCGGGCGAGCCTCGGGGCGGCCCTCGCCGTCTTCGCCGATGCGGACGCCCGGGTGATGTCGATCGACGCGTCCGGGATCGAGTACGCGACCGGCCACGGCGGAGTCGTCAGCCCGAACGACCCGATCGACGCGATCCGCGAGGCGGCGACGGCCTACCGCACGGAGTGGCTGATCCTCGAGCGCGACAGCATCGTGGCCGCCCTCGCCCCGGTCCTGACGGGGCAGGCGCGTCCGGCGTGGATCGGCGCGCCCGTCCTGACGATCGCGGCCGCGGACGGCGGTGCGCCGCGGGCCGCCTTGTATCCGATCTGCCTGAGCCCGGCCGACGCCCGCTGCACGATCGTCGCCGGCGGACCGGTCGTCGCCAGCGGACCGGTCGTTGCCGGGCTCGCCGCGCAGCCGGAGGCCCGGCCCTGAGCCGTCGCGAGGCGGTCGCGTCGGCCGCGGCCGTCTTCCTGATCGCGCTGGCGATCCGCTGGTACGCGGCCAGCCTCGTCGTGTTTCCGAAGCCCGAGGACACCGCCTACTACGTCGACGTCGCCCGCAACCTCCTCGGCGGGCGGGGCCTCGTCAGCGACGCCCTGTGGAGCTACCAGACCCAGCCGCTCGTCGTCCCGCGCGAGGCCTTCGAGGTCTGGCTGCCGCTGCCGACGTTCGCCGCGGCGGTGCCGATGGCGATCCTGGGCGCGACGTTCGCCGCGGCGCAGGTCAGCTCGGTCCTGATCGGCGCGCTCGTCCCGGTCCTCGCCTGGCGGCTCGCCGCCGACGTCGCCGAGGAGCGCCGGCTGCCGATCGGCCGCGCCCGGACCCTCGCGGTCGGGACGGGACTCACGGCCGCGGTCTCGCTGCCGCTGATCCTCCATTCGACCCTGCCGGATTCGACCATGCCGTTCGCGGCCCTGACCCTCGGCGCGGGGCTCCTGATCACGCGGATCCGGCATTTCGTCGAGGAGCGCCGCGAGGACGCAGTGCACTCCGGCGCGGCCGCCCGGCCGGTCGGTTTCCTCGTCGGGCTCGGCGTCGTCCTCGGCCTGGCCGCCCTGACC
>DATAIW010000256.1:0-2969 GCA_036262455.1 Candidatus Limnocylindrales bacterium
GACGAGGGCCAGGTGCGGGTGGCGAAGCGGGAACGTCCGGCCGCCGATCCGCGACACGCCGCCGCCGAGGACGTGGAACTTCTGGCCCGGCTGGGTCTCGGCGGAGTCGGCGAGGAAGGCGTATTCGATGTCCGGCATGACCGCATCGTAGCCGGTCGTGCTCTGCCGTCGGTTGCCGCCCGCTCCTCGTCTCGCGCGCCGCTCGGCGCCCGGCAGGATTCACGCCCCACGTGCACATGCGACGTGCTGGACCACGAGGTGGGCGTTGGACGAGGTCTTCCGGCCCGAATCCGAGCGGAATTGGTCAGTTTGGCACGCGGCGCGAGAAGAATCGGCAGACCTTGCGCGGGGAGGTGCAGAACTGGTCGCATGTGCACGCTCCTGGAGAATCGCCGCGCCGGGGCCGGGGCGACCGCCGCGTCACTGCGTCTAGCGCGTCGAAGCGGCCGCCGCGCGCTTCCGGCTCGGCCCGATCTTGACCGCCGGTCCGTGGCCGTTCGTGCCGTTCGAGCCCTTGCCGCGGCCGGCCTCGTCGGCGAACGACACGTCGGACAGCGGCACGAGCGGCTCACCCCTGAGCACCCGGTCGAGGTATTCGCCCGTGGCGGAGCCCTCCGTCGCGGCCACCTTCTCCGGCGTGCCCTCGGCGATGATCAGGCCGCCCCGCGCGCCGCCGGCCGGCCCGAGGTCGACGATCCAGTCGGCCGTCTTGATCACATCGAGGTTGTGCTCGATGACGAGGACGGTGTTGCCGCCGTCGACGAGCCGGTGGAGGACCTCGAGGAGCTTCTCGACGTCGGCGAAATGGAGCCCGGTCGTCGGCTCGTCGAGGACATAGAGCGTCCTGCCGGTCGCCCGCCGCGAGAGCTCGGTCGCGAGCTTGACCCGCTGCGCCTCGCCGCCCGAGAGGGTCGTCGCCGGCTGACCGAGATGGACGTAGCCGAGCCCGACGTCGACGAGCGTCTGGAGCTTGGTCCGGACGTTCGGAACGGCCGAGAAGAAGTCGTTCGCCTCGGCGATCGTCATCTCCAGTACGTCGGAGATCGAGTGGCCCTTGTAGTGGATCTCGAGGGCCTCGCGGTTGTAGCGCTTGCCCTTGCAGACCTCGCAGGTGACGTAGACATCCGGCAGGAACTGCATCTCGATCTTGAGGATCCCGTCGCCCTTGCAGTTCTCACAGCGGCCGCCCTTGACGTTGAAGCTGAAGCGCCCGGGCTGGTAGCCCCGGACCCGCGACTCGGGGACGCCCGCGAAGAGCTCACGAATCGGGCCGAAGAGTCCCGTATACGTGGCCGGGTTGGAACGCGGCGTCCGGCCGATCGGGCTCTGGTCGATCTCGATGATCTTGTCGATGTGCTCCGCGCCTTTCAGCGAGTCATGTGCCCCGACGGTTTCCCGCGAGCCGTTGAGCTCGCGGGCGAGGGCCCGGTACAGGACGTCGGTCACGAGGGTCGACTTGCCGCTGCCCGACACGCCGGTGATGGCGGTGAACGTGCCGAGCGGAACGGTGAAGTCGACATCCCGCAGGTTGTGCTCGCGGGCGCCCTTGATCACGAGCTTCTTGAGGTTGCCCTTGCGCCGCCTGGCCGGCACCGCGACCGATCGCTCACCGCGGAGGAAGGCGCCGGTGATCGAACGCGGCTCGGCGAGGAGATCCTCGAGCGTCCCGTTGGCGATGATCTCGCCGCCGTGCTCCCCTGCCCCGGGCCCGATGTCGATCACCCAGTCGGCCGTCCGGATCGTCTCCTCGTCGTGCTCCACGACGAGGACGGTGTTGCCGAGGTCGCGCAGCCGGGTCAGGGTCGCGATCAGCTTCGCGTTGTCCTTCTGGTGGAGCCCGATCGACGGCTCGTCGAGGATGTAGAGGACGCCCATCAGGGTCGTGCCGATCTGGGTCGCCAGGCGGATCCGCTGGGCCTCCCCACCCGACAGCGTCACCGACGCCCGATCGAGGGTCAGATAGTCCAGCCCGACATCGACGAGGAAGCCGAGGCGGGCCGTGATCTCCTTGAGGACCTGGACCGCGATCGTCCGTTCGCGGTCGGAGAGCTTCGGCGGAAGGGCTGCGATCCAGTCGAGCGCGTCGGTGATCGAGAGGACCGCGACATCGGAGATCGCCTGGTGATCGACCGTGACCGCGAGGACCTCGGGCTTCAGGCGCCGGCCATGGCAGGTCGGGCACGGCCGGGTGACCATGTACTTCTCGAGCTCGGTCTTGATGTACTCGGAGTCCGTCTCCTTGTAGCGCCGCTCGAGGTTCGTGATGATCCCCTCGAACGTCGCCTTGTAGGTGTTCTCGCCGCGCTCGTGGCGATAGCGGACGAGGACCTTCTCGTCCTTCTCGGCTCGCAGGATGTACTCGATCGCCTCGGGCGGCAGGTCCCGGATCGGCTGCTTGAAGTCCCAGCCGTGCGAGGTGCAGATCGCCTCGAGGATCTTGAGCCGCCACGACGCGTCGTTCGGCATCTTGGCCCACGGCACCAGGGCGCCCTGCTGGAGGCTCTTCGCCTTGTCCGGGATGACGAGGTCCGGGTCGATCTCGAGGCGCGTCCCGAGCCCGGTGCAGGCCGGGCAGGCGCCGTGGGGCGAGTTGAACGAGAAGTTGCGCGGCTCGAGCTCGTCCATCGTGAACCCGTCGTACGGACAGGTGAACCGCTCGCTGTAGCGGCGCTCCTCGAAGGACGGTGGCTCGTCGTCGCGTGACGCCGGGGCGATGAGGACCACGCCTTCCCCGAGTCGCAGGGCGGTCTCGATCGAGTCGGCCAGGCGCGACTTGTCCGGGTCCGGCAGCGGCTGGCCGGTCTCGGGATCGATCGGCCGGCCATCGTCGGCGCGCTCGGCGCCGTCGGGTGCGTCCGCGTGACGGACGATGTAGCGGTCGACGACGACCTCGATGCTGTGGCGCTTGTACTTGTCGAGCTTCGGGGCGTCGGTGATGTCGACCATCTCACCGTCGACCCGGACGCGGA
>DATAIW010000257.1:0-7572 GCA_036262455.1 Candidatus Limnocylindrales bacterium
GATCGACATCCTCAAGATCGATCGGACGTTCGTCTCGTCGGTCGGCGATGTCGTGTCACCGATCGCCCGTGCGATCGTCGATCTCGGCCGGACGCTCGGGCTGCAGGTCATCGCCGAGGGGATCGAGCACATCGAGCAGGCCCACTGGCTGGCCGACATGGGTTGCCGGTACGGCCAGGGCTACCTGTACGCGCGACCCATGGGCGCTGCCGCGATCGAGGCCCTCCTCGCCGAGGGAGACGGCCTCGCTCGCCCGATCGAGCCGGACCGGGCTCTCGCACCGGCGGCCGACGCGAGTCCGCGACTGCGCGTCGTCGGGGACGAGTAGTCCTCGATCGGACCCGTCCCGCGCGCGGCGGTGTCGCATGCCCCGAGCGCTGCTCTCTAGACTGGATCGGTGAACGAACTGCGTCTCCTTTCGGCGTTCGTCCAGGGGCTCGTCGCGGGCGTCGTGGCCCTCGTCGTCATCGCGCTGGCGGCGGCGGTCCAATCCCGCGCCGGCGTGACGTTCGCCGAGCTGTTGACAGCGTTCGCGATCAGCGTGGCGGTTGGGGCGGTGTCATTCCTGCTGCCGAGAATCGTCGAGTGGCAGGTCCGGCGGTCGATCGGGCGCGGAGCTGCCGGCTCCTTCGCGGTCCATGCCGTCTTCGGGAGCGGCGGTCCAGCGGGCGGCGCGATCGATCCGCCCGACGCAGGCGACCGCGGGACCGACCGGTTCGACCGGTTCTCGGATCGGGCGCGGCGCGTCCTGACTCTTGCCCAGGACGAGGCGCAGCGGTTCAACCACGCCTACATCGGGACCGAGCACATCCTCCTCGGCCTCGTTCGCGAAGGCGATGGGGTCGCCGCCGGAGTCCTCACGTCGATGGGCATCGACCTGGTGAAGGTCCGCACCGCGGTCGAGTTCATTGTCGGCCGCGGGGATCGGCCGGTGGTCGGCGAGGTCGGGCTGACGCCGGGCGCCAAGCGGGCCATCGAGCTCGCCATCGATGAGGCGCGAGTGCTCGGACATCGCCACATCGGCACCGGGCACCTCCTGCTCGGCCTCGTCCGCGCGGGCGACGGCATGGCCGACGAGGTGCTCGCGTCGTTCGGGGTGACGCTCGAGCGCACCCGGACCGCCGTCCTCGCCGCGATCGGGGACGGCAAGGACGCGGAGCGGTGAGTCATCGGATTCCGCGGTCGGTCGCGGGGCGGGTCAGAACGGCTTGACGACCATCAGCCAGAGGATGACCAGCAACCCGCCGAGCCGACGGCGCTGAGCAGCGCGACCGGGCTCGCGGCGGCGATGGCGAGGACCTCCGCGTCCGGCAGCGGGATCGGGTCCGGCGCGTCCTTCGGATAGCCGGCCGCGCGGATCCCCACGGCGATCCGGAGGCGCTTGTAGAACGGTGTCGCGATCGCGTACATCGCGAGCACGATCGCGACGAGGACGACGATCGCGGCCCAGATCCAGCCGAAGCGGAACCAGCCGCGGTCGATCCCGGCCCAGATTCCACCGACGAGGAGCAGTAGGAGCCCGACATAGACCCCGTTAAGGCTGGCTCCGGAGAGATCCAGGAGCGCGCTGATCCGCCTGGGGTCACGCTGCTTCGGCAGCTCGCTGAGCATCCACATCGCCACACCGTGCGACATCGCGAACATGAACGCCCCCGCGATGTGGAGCAGGACGATCCAGGGGTACACGGGCAGCCTCCAAGGGGGCCGGCGTCAGCCGCCGTCCGGGTGGATCATGGTCGGTCCGACGTTGCCGGATCCGAGGCGCCGGCTGATCCAGAACGCCCAGATGGGATAGCCGATATACGTCGCGGCGAGAAGCCCCATCCGGGCACCGCGGGGCAGAACGCCGCTCGTGCTCCCGATCGATCCTGCAAGCACGAACCAGCCGCCGAGGACGAGCAACGCGAGCGAGACGGGCCCGACCTGCTGCTCGAACGTCAGCGCCCCGACGATGAGCAGGAACTGCAGGACGACGATTGCCGCGATCGCGGTGAGCCCGATCAGAGCGACGATGTCACCCACGCGACGCGCCTGGGGTCGGAGCAGCACCCGGAGCGCCACCACGCTCGGAGCGGCGAGCAGGTAGCTGACGAGGACCAGCACGTCATTGATCCGCCCGAAGGCTAGACCTGCAGACCCCGCGCCGATCGCGAACGCGACGGCCATCGCGATCAGGAAGGCCACCCCGACCGCCGCGAGGGCTCCGCTCGCGAGCAGCAAGCGGCCGGCCAGGTGCTGCGGCCCGGGCTCCGGCATCGCGCCCATCGGCGGCAGCGTCAGGTCAGTCGACCCGGACCGGCTCACGTCCAGCCCGCCAGGATGGCGATCCCGACGACGAGCGTCGGCGGGTAGAGGACGGCCGGGAGCATGTCACCGACGGCGATGAAGCCGACGATCGACAGCGCGGCGATGAGGGCGGCAATCGAGGCCACCGGGGCCGCCACGGCGCCGCCCACGCCCAACCCCGCGGCGATCGCCATGATCGACGCGCCCGTCGTCACCATGAACGCGGCGAACAGGCCGCCCAGGGCCGCGCCGAGCAGGGCCTCCCCAGGCTCCGTCGGCGTCCCGGACGCGACCATCTCCCCGAGAAGCGGGGTCGTCCGGTTCCGGATCGCGAGGACCGAACTCCAGAGCGCTCCTCCGATCACATACGCCGCGGTACCACCGACCAGGATCGCCCGCGGGCCGGCCGCGAGGTCCAGGGATCCTGCGAGCGCGGCGAGTCCACCGGCGGTCAGCGCCGTTCCGACGAAGAACCCGACGTTGGCCATCGTCCAGGCGCGGCGGTGCGCCACGACGAGCGCGAGGTGCTCGGCCCGGCCCACGGTCCAAACCCGGAAGAAGGGCGGGTAGAACATGCAGACTGTCCCGATCAGCGGGCCCGCCACGAGAAGCGCCGCGCCGATGCGCACGCCGTCGCTGATCATCAGCCGGCGTCCCTCGTCGTCACCAGCGAGCCGACCGGCACGCCCGCCGGGGCGGTCTGGTCGGCCCGCCGGACCTGCCACGCCAGCCGGGTCAGGACGATCCCGACGCCGAGCAGGGCGAAGCCGTTGAGCGGGTGCAGCGCGGCGATGGCCGGCAGACTGCCGCGGAGGGCCACGAACACCGACTGGAGCGCGAACTGGACGAGGAGGAGGATCGACAGGCCGGTGATCCGGCGCGGTGACCGTCCGACGAGGGCGAGGATCAGCACGATCAGGGTCAGCCAGCCGAACGCGTAGCCGAACTCCCGGTGGGTGATGAAAGCCCGCGGATCGTCGAAGACGCCGAGGCCGGCAAGGAACACCTGGACGATCGCGCAGGCCACGAACCCGCCTGATGCGATCGGATGAGCGAGGCGAGCGAACGATCGGATCATGGTCGGACCTCCCGCGCCGGTCAGGCGTTCGCGAGCGCTGCGTAGAGCGCTCCGACGATCCGCTCGCCGTAGACGTCGAAGAAGTGGTCGATGCCCTTGCCGTCCGTGGCGTGGTCGCCCTTGAGCCAGCCGCTCGCGTGCTCGAGCAGGGTCTTGTCACTGCGGAACGTGAAGCTGTCCGGCACGCCCCACGACGACGCGAGGGCTGCGGCGTAGGCGACCTGTGCCTCGGACAGGTCCGGGAAGCCGAAGAACTCCGTCTCCTCGTAGATGTCATGGAGCGTCACCGTCATCCAGACCCCGGACACGGTGGCATGGAGGTTTCCGGTCGCGGAGCGATTGACCACGACGCATTCGTGGGCGGCGACCGCGCTGAGCGGGATCACGCCGAGGGCGAGCGCCAGGACGAGACTGCGGACGATCTTGTGCATCTGGTGACCTCCGGGACTGGTGCCATGCCGCGGGCTCGCGATGGCCCGTCTCGCCCAGCCTCGTTCGGCGCACGTCCCGCCGTCATGGGACCGGTGTCCCGATCGGTGTCCCGATTCGAGGCCCGCTCCGGGCTCAGCCCGGGCGGACGTTCTTGCCGCCCAGTCCCGCCTCGCGACCGCGGACGATCGCCTCGGCCCGGTCGCGGACGTCGAGCTTGGCGAACACGTTCGAGACGTGGTTGCGGACGGTCTTCGGCGAGAGCCCGAGCCGGCTCGTGATCTCGGCGTTCGAGCGGCCCGCGGCGATGAGGTCGAGGATCTCGCGCTCCCGCACGGTCAGCTCCGGGAATCGCTCGACGGCCGGCGGGGCCGGTCGCGAGAAGTATCCGACGAGCCGGCGCGCGATCCCGGGACCGAAGATCGCCTCCCCCGCGGCGACGGACCGGATGGCCCGGAGGAGCTCGTTTCGCTGGGCGCCCTTGAGGACGTAGCCGCGCGCGCCCGCCCGGATCGCCGCGAACACGGACTCGTCGTCGGCGCCCATTGTGACCACGAGGATCGCGACATGCGGCGCCGCGTCCAGGATCCTTCGGGTCGCCTCGATCCCGTCGATCCCCGGCATCGTGAGGTCCATGAGGATCACGTCCGGCTGGACCGCGATCGCCGCGGCGACCGCCTCGTCGCCGTCGGCCGCCTCGCCGACGACCAGCAGGTCCGCGGCCGTCCCGAGCAGCGCTTGCAACCCGGACCGGAACGACGCATGGTCGTCCGCGATCAGCACCCGGACCCGGTCGAGCGCCTCGCTCATCGCGGAACGGTCCCCGTCGCGCCGTCGGGGGCGACGGCTGCGTCGGGCGACCGACCGACGATCGGCAGCCGCGCCACCACCCGCGTCCCACCGCCCCGCCGCCGCTCGATCCGGATGCTCCCGCCGAGCTCCGCGGCCCGGGCGCTCATCGACTCGAGCCCGGTGCCGTGGACCACGCCTCGGGGAACGCCGCGGCCGTCGTCGACGATCTCGATCGTCAGCTCCTCCCCGCTCTCGAGGTGAACGCGGCAGGTCGCCGCCTCCGCGTGGCGCGCCGCGTTGGTCAGCGCCTCGGCCACGATCCGGTAGGCGGCCACCTCGACGGCAGCCGGCAGGTCGGGTAGCGGAAGGGGCGACGCCACGACCGTGATCAAGATCGCCGACCGGGTGCCACCGCCCTCGAGGCGTGCGGCCTGGGCCCGGATCGCGCCGACCAGCCCGAGCTCGTCGAGCGCCGGCGGCCGGAGACCCTCCACGAGCCGCCGGACGTCGGCGAGCGTCGTCTGGACCTCGACGCCGAGCTCGTCGAGCAGCCGTCGCGCCTCCGCCGGATCGGTCGCCATCGTCGCGGTCGCCGCCTCGGCCCGCAGCCCGATCGAGGCGAGGGATGGCCCCAGCCCGTCGTGGAGATCCCGCCGCAGCCGGCGGCGCTCCTCCTCCCGGGCGAAAACCAGGCGCTCGCGCGATCGGACGAGGTCGTCGCGGAGGCGCAGGGCATGGATCGCCGCGCCCGCCTGGCGGCCGAGATCCTCGAGCAATCGCAGTTCGTCGGGGCGGAACCCTCGCTCGCCGGCGCGGGTCCCGAGCAGCAACCTGCCGACGAGCTCCGAGCCATGGCCGAGGTCCAGCGTGACGACCTCGGCCGAGGGGCGTCCTCGCTCGGCCGTCGGGGCCGGCCGGCCGGTCTCGTCGATCACCTCGAGCGCGACGTACGGCAGCCGGAGCGAGTCCGCCACGGTGTCGACGATCGCCGGAAAGGCGCGGTCCGGGTCCGTCGCGAGCTCCAGCCGCTGCCCGAGCCGGCGGATCGCGAGCACCGGCTCGTCGCGCTCGCCGTACAGGAGCCGACTGACCGCCCGCTGCAGGACATCGCGAAGGGGCAGAGCGACGAGCGCCGCGACGCCGGTGGCGAACAGGGACGCCCCGTAGCCGCTCTGGCCGCCCAGCGCGACCCCGATCCCCGAGACGACCACGAGGTAGCAGGCCACGACGCCGACGGACAGGCCGCCGTAGACGAGCGTCCGGCGGACGACCACGTCGATGTCAAACAACCGGTCGCGCAGGATCCCGAGCGCAAGTCCCAACGGGAGGGGCAGCGCCGTCAGCCCGATCCACGAAGCCGGGAGCAGCGGCCGCTGGAGGATGAGCTCCGGCAGCATGAAGCCGACGAGGCCGAGGAAGGCGCTGGCGCCACCACCGAGCATCGCCCAGCGGATCCGGGTCCGGAAGGCCGGATCGAGCGCACCCCGGTAGCTCCGCACGAACATTGCCAAGGCGGCCGTGAGAAGCGGCACGACGATTGCGACCTGGATCGTCGGCCAGGTCGCGACCCAGTCCAGGTTCGAGGCCGACCCGAGGCGGGCCGCGAGCATCGCCGCGCCGTAGGCCGCGAGGGATCCGCCGTACATGGCGGGGATCGCCCAGCGGCGGTGGCGGACGATCGATGCCGGCTCGGGGAACACGAGCGCGAGGTGCAGGCCGGCGGGCCAGAGGAGCATGTACAACGGACCGGTCACGAGTGCATGGAGGAGGAACGGCCAACCGACGACTACGTCGCTGACCGTCACTCCCAGCAGCCAGGGCACGCTGCTCCCCGCTGCGCCGCAGGCCGCGATCATCAGCGCCGTGGCCGCCGGTTCGTCGGGCCGACGGGCAAAGACGAACGCGGCAATGGCGGCAACCGCGAGCGAGAACAGGATCACGCTCCAGCCCTCGAGCAGCGTCCCCCCGAGCGCCGGATCCGCCCATCGGACGTCGACTGTCCGGGTCGACGCCCCATCGGCGAGGCGGTAGCTGATCGGCCCGACCGTCGCCGGGCGATCGACCGACCGACTCCACGGCGCCAGCGCCTGTCCGAGCCACGCCTCGATCGGCTGCTCGGCGACCGTCGTCACCGTGTTGCCGGCGCCGAGGCCCGGCGCCGGCGCGTCGATCGGGGCGATCCGGATCCCCGCAGCCGACCAGCCGTCGCCGTAGAACTCGACGCGCGCGCCGTCCGACGGCGCGGTGGCCCGGACGACAATGAAGCCGACGCCCAGCCCGAGCGATCCCGCCAACGCGAGCCACGTCGCGATCCGTCGAAGCCGGCTCGTCCGCGGCATCCGATCCCTCCGTGACCCCCGTCACGACGTCCGATCCGGCGGCATCCTGCCGCGGGCGCTCAGTCTACGGCCGCAGGGACGTCCGACGGCCGCCGGACTGGCGAGCTGACGCGGGGCCGTCAGGACCGTCTAGAGGTTGCCCCGCCGCGCCTGCTCGATCTCGATCGCCTCGAAGAGCGCCTTGAAGTTGCCGACGCCGAAGCCGCGCGAGCCGTGCCGCTCGATGATCTCGAAGAAGAACGTCGGGCGATCCTGGACGGGCCGGGTGAAGATCTGGAGGAGATAGCCCTCCTCGTCGCGATCGGCCTCGATCCCGAGCTCCTCGAGCGTGTCGATCGGGACACCGACATCGCCGACCCGCACCGCGAGCTGCTCGTAGTAAGCGTGGGGCATGCCGAGGAACTCGACTCCGAGGCCGCGCAGCGCCCGGACGGTCCCGACGATGTCCTCGGTCCGGAGCGCGATGTGCTGCGTCCCGGCATCGAGGTAATAGTCGAGGAACTCCTGGATCTGGCTCTTCTTCTTGCCGGACGCCGGCTCGTTGATCGGGAATTTCACCCGGCCGTTGCCGTTGGTCATGACCTTCGACATCAGGGCGCTGAACTCGGTGTGGATGACCTTGTCGTCGTAGTGGATCAGCTGGGCGAA
>DATAIW010000258.1:0-7793 GCA_036262455.1 Candidatus Limnocylindrales bacterium
CCCGGGGAACAGCTTCAGGGCCCGCTCGCGGGCCAGCTCCTCGGCGACGTCGACGAACTCGCAGCCGCCGTAGTAGCGCCTGCCGGGCAGGCCCTCGGCGTACTTGTTCGTGAGCCAGCTGCCCTGCGCCTCCATGACGGCGGCGGACGTGTAGTTCTCCGACGCGATCAGCTCGATCTTGTCGTGCTGGCGGTGGCGCTCGCCCTCCATCGCCGCCCACAGCTCGGGGTCGACGTCGGCGATCGTCGGGCCGGGACGGATCCGCTCGTCGATCGCCATCCTCGCGCGCCTCCTCGTACGGGTCGTCGCCGGCCCGGGTTCCGCCCATCCTCCACACCGTACCGGGCGCGGGTCGGTCCGGGGCGCGCGGGGATGTGGTCCGACTATCTTCCCACGCCGGGCGACGGTGCCGCCGGTCCATCGGCGGCCCGTACCACGCTCCGGCCGAGCACTCGTTCGACCTCCGCCACCGGCACGGCGCCGACGCGCAGGATCCGCGGCGGCTCGACGGTGCAGTCGACGACCGTCGAGGCCGGGCCGCCGTGGGCCGGGCCGCCGTCGAGCACGAGCGCGACGGCGTCGCCGAGCTGCGCGACGATCCCGGCGGCGTCGCGGGCCTCGGGAACGCCGGACACGTTGGCCGAGGTCGTCGGAATGGGGCCGACGGCCGCGGCGAGGGCGCGCGGCGCGCCATGGTCGGGGACGCGGAGGCCGATCGTGGCGGTCTCGCCGGTCAGCGCTGGCGGCAGCGGGACGTCGGGTCGCTGCGGGACGATGACGGTCAGACCGCCCGGCCAGAACGCGTCGGCGAGCGCGGCCGCCGACTCCGACCACTGCCCGATCGCCGGGGCCTGCGCCGCGTCGTCGAGGAGCAGCATGATCCCCTTGTCAGGCGGCCGGCGCTTGGCCGCGAACAGGGCCTCGATCCCGCCCGGGGTCGCGAGCGCGACGGCGATGCCGTAGACGGTGTCGGTCGGCAGGGCCACGATCCCGCCGCTTCGGAGGACGTCCGCGGCCGCGGCTCGGCCGGCGTCGTCGTCGGCCACGATCCGGGCGGTCACGCCGCCGAATCCACGCCGTCGGTCGCTGCGTCGTGGGCGGCCGCGAGCGCGTCGGCGTTCCGTGCCGCCGTCTCCGGGGAGACGAGGACGAGCTGCTCGATCAGCTGGGCGGTCCCTTCCTCGCCGACCGGCGGGGCGAGGTAGCGGGCCGCGGCCCGGACCTGTGCCGGCGCCGACGGCATCGCCGCGCCGTGCCCGACGCCGGCGATCATCTCCAGGTCGTTGAACTGGTCGCCGACCGCCAGGACCCGCCCCAGCGGGACCCGGGCGCGCCGGGCGAGATGGCGGACGCCGACGAGCTTCGACACCCCCGGGGCCAGGAACTCCAGGAATCGGGGATGGCTGATCGTGACCGCGGCCCGGCCGGCGAACCGCCGCCGGCCCTCGGCGAGGATCGACTCGGGGATCGGGTCGGTGGCGGGCCCGACGGCGATGACCTTCGAGATCGGGAAGCGGAGCCACGCCCGGAGATCCTCGACGACCTCGGCCCGCGCGCCGAGGAACGTCGAATAGTCCTCGGCCCGCGGGTCGTCGCGCTGGATGACGAATCGCTCGAGGTGGTTGACGTGCGGCTCCAGCCCGACGCCCTTCGCCCAGGCGATCACCTCGCGGGCGGCGGCGGGGGCGAGCGGTCGGTGGGCCAGGATCCGGCCGAGATGGGGGTCGGATGCGGCCGGCGGCAGGGCCCGGACGAGGGCGCCCTGGTAGGCCACGATCGGGTCGATCAGACCGAGGCGTCGGGCGAACGGCAGGGCGCTGGTCGTCATCCGGCCGGTGACGATCGAGACGGCCACGCCGCGCGCCCGGGCGGCGCCGATCGCGGCCACGGTCCGCGGGCCGAGGACGAGATCCTCGCCGATCAACGTCCCGTCCAGGTCGAGCGCGATCAGGCCGATCGGGAAGGCCGGCGTGGGCCGCGGCCGCGGGCTCGTCACGCCCGCTCCACGCGAAGGACCCGCGCCAGCCCGGCGAGATCCGCCTGGACCGTCGCGCGCCAGCCCGGAAGGAGGGCGGCCGCCGCGGCGGGCCCGCTCTCGCCCTGGTCGGCGCCGATCTCGAGGAGGGCGACGCCGTCGACGGCCAGCGCCTCGGGCAGCAGGCCGAGCAGCGATCGGATGACGTCGAGGCCGTCGCTGCCGCCGTCGAGCGCCAGCCGCGGCTCGAACGACGCGGCGATCGGCAGTCCGGCGATCGCGTCCGAGCGGACATAGGGCAGGTTCGCGAGGACGAGATCGAACGGCGCCCCGCCGTTGGGCAGGACCGGCGGCAGGAGGTCGGCCTCGATGAACCGCATTCCGTCGGCTGCGGCGTGACCGACGGCGTTCTCGCGGGCCAGGTCGAGGGCATCCGGCGAGATGTCGGTAGCGGCGATCGTCACGTGGCGACCCAGCGTCACTCGCCGCCTGCGGAGCGCGACTGCGACCGCGACCGCGATCGCCCCGCTGCCGGTGCCGACGTCGGCGACCCGGATCGGATCGCCTCCCGGGCCGTGACCCGCCCCGACCTCGGCGGGCCGCCCGGCCAGCCTGACCATGATCTCCGCGACCGCCGCGTCAACGATCGCCTCGCTCTCCGGCCGGGGGATCAGCCCGCGCGGATCGACGGCAAACGCGAGCCCGTGGAACTCCTTGATCCCGCGGATGTAGGCGACCGGCTCACCGGTCGCTCGGCGCGCGACCGCCGCCGCAAATCGGGTGAATGCGTCGGCCCCGACCGGTGCGTCGCGATGGGCGACGATCGCGGTCCGGTCGGCGCCGACGGCCCAGCCGAGCAGCAGCTCGGCGTCGAGGCGCGCCGTCTCCGAGCCGGACTCGCGGAGGCGTGCCGTCGCGTCCGCGATGCAATCACCGATCGTTGCCATCCCCGTTCGCCCCGCCTTCCCGCGCCGTGGATCAGAGACGGATCGTGACCGACAGGTCGCCGACCTTGCGGAGGACCTCCGCGCTCGTCGTGCCGCGCCAGCGATGGAACAGCAGGTCGACCGACCCGTCCCCGATCCGCAGGTTCGTCAGGGTGATCTTGCCGATCCAATCGGGCAGGGTCGGATGATGGAGCTCCAGTTCGTTCGCCGCTGCGTGCGCCCGCAGGCCGAGCATCGTCTCGACGAACAGGAACGAGGCGCCGGCGGCCCAGGCCTGCGGCGAGCACGCCACCGGGTACGGCACCGGCTGGGCCGACTCGTCGCGATCGAAGCCGCAGAAGAGCTCCGGCAGGCGGTATTCGTCGAATTGCTGGGCGGCCTCGAACACGCGACCCACGAGACGGTTCGACTCGTCGTTGAAGCCGTAGCGCTTGAGGCCGGCGGCGATCAGCGACGTGTCGTGAGGCCAGACCGATCCCGTGTGGTAGCCGATCGGGTTGTAGCCCGGCTGACCCTCGGCATAGGTCCGGATCCCCCAGCCCGAGAACATCGCGGGGCTCATCAGCCGGTCGGCGACGCTGCGGGCACGGGCCGGCGACACGATCCCCGACCACAGGCAGTGCCCGGCGTTCGAGCCGATCGCGTCCAGCTGGCGCTTCTCGCCATCGAGGGCCATCGCGTAGTAGCGCTGATCCTCGACCCAGAAGCGCTCCTCGAACCGCTGGCGGAGGACCTCGGCCTCGGCGAGCAATCGGCGGGCGAGGTCGGTCTCGCCGCGGACGGTGGCGAGGCCGGCCATCCGCCGCTTGGCATCGAAGACATAGCCCTGGACCTCGGCGAGGGCGACCGGCATCGTCGGGCCGCGGCCTTCCCGATCGCGGATCGCATTGCCGGAGTCCTTCCAGCCCTGGTTGAGGAGGCCGCGCGCCGAGCGCCGCTGGTACTCGACGAGCCCGTCGCCGTCCTTGTCTCCGAAGCGGTCGATCCAGTCGAGGGCGGCGATGGCGTTCGGCCAGTAGCGGTCGAGGAGGGCCCGGTCGCCGGTCCAGTCGAAGGTCGCCCCGAACAGGATCAGCCAGAGCGGCGTCGAATCGACCGAGCCGTAGTACGGCGTGTGCGGCAGCTCGCCGGCGCCGGCCATTTCGCCCAGCCGCAGCTCGTGGAGCATCTTTCCGGGCTCGGCGTCGCGCCAGTCGTCGACCTCGGTCGCCTGGTAGGCGGCGAGGACGGCGAGCGTCTCGAGCGCGATCTGCGGCCGGAAGGCGAGTGCCTGGAACGAGGAGATCAGGGCATCCCGCCCGAACAGGGTCGCGAACCACGGGACGCCGGCCGCGACATAGCGCTGGCCAGGCCCGGGTCCGTCGTTGATCAGGAGACGGAGGTCGGCAAGCGATCGGGCGAGGGTCAGGTTGAAGAGCTCGTGATCGGTCTGGATGGCCGTCGTGCCGCGACTCCACGCGTGGTAGGCCGCCGTGCCGTCGTCGGCGCTGATCAGCGGCGGCTCCGGAAAGAGGGCCGCCGATCCCGTCTGACCGGCGGCGGTCGCGACGGTCGCGCGCAGGGCGCGCTCGCTCGCCTGCGCCCGCTCGTCGTCGGAGACATGGCCCTCGCCGACCCGGACGGTCGTCGACCAGATCGTCCAGCTGAGGTCGCGCTTCTCACCCGGAGCGAGGTGGACATCCCAGTGGTAACCGACGGAACCGCCCTGGGCGATCGCGTCATCCGATCGTCCGTCGATCGGGCCGTGGGCGTCGGCCGCGGCGTTGAAGGCGACATGGGTCGAGCGACGCATCCCGTCGAGGCCGTCGTACCGAAACGTCGCCCGGGTCGAGGTCATTGCGATCGGCAGCAGCGTCCCGCGTTCCGGTCGCGGATAGCCGCGGACCTCGAAGATGTCCGCGGCGTCGCAACCGAGCTCGAGCTCGACGGCGAACGCCAGATCCCGCTCCGCATGGTTGACGATCCGGACCCGCTCCTCCATTCCGTCGTTGCCGATCAGGCGGTCACGCGAGATCCCGATGGTCCGCCCGGCGACGTCGGCGCCGGGATGGACCTTGGCGTCCGGGTTGCGGTCGGCGCTCGGATTCGTGAGCTGGATCGAGCCGCGGAAGTTCGCGCCCATCGAGCCCTGGAGAAGGACCGGCCTGACGCCGCCGACGCGAAGGGCGCAACACGACAGGAGTCGGGTGTCCGAGCGGTACAGGCCGAGGCCGCGCGAATCGGGATGGATGTCGCCGAACGGGTCGGTCATCAGGTACAGATTGCCGTGCTTCAGGACCTGCACGCTGTTGAGGTCGGTCGCATTCTGGATCGGGACGACCCGAGCATCGACCAGGTCGACGGCCGAATCGCCGGCCCGCGTGGCCTCGCGGGAAATCCGGGTCGGGGACGAGGGCGGTTGCGCGTCAGGTCGCTGCGACATGATCACCTCCGGTGATCTCGGCGAGGCGGTCGGCCTGGTCGGCCATGACGAGGGCATCGATCAGCCGGTCGATCTCGCCGTCCATGACTCGTGGCAGGGCCGACAGGTCGAGCCCGATCCGATGATCGGTCAGGCGATCCTGGGGGAAGTTGTAGGTCCGGATCTTGTCCGACCGATCGCCGCCGCCGACCATCGATCGGCGGGCCGCCGAGTCGGCCTCGCGCTGCTTGGCCTGCTGGCGGTCGTACAGCCGCGACCGAAGCACGGACATCGCCTTCGCCTTGTTCTTGTGCTGGCTCTTCTCGTCCTGGATCTCGACGACGAGGCCGGTCGGGAGGTGGGTGATCCGGACGGCCGAGTCCGTGGTATTGACCGACTGGCCACCGGGCCCGGACGAGCGCTTGACGTCGATCCGGAGGTCCTTCTCCTCGTCGATCTCGATCTCGATATCATCGACCTCGGGCAGCACGACGACGGTCACGGTCGACGTGTGGATCCGGCCCGACGACTCGGTCGCGGGGATCCGCTGGACGCGATGGACGCCGCCCTCGAACTTGAGCCGGCTGTACGCCCCGTCCCCGTGGACCTGGACGATCGCCTCCTTGATCCCGCCGATGCCGGTCTCGTTGAGGCTCAGCAGCTCCGGCGTGAACCGGTGCCGCTCCGAGTAGCGGACGTACATCCGGTAGAGCTCTGCGGCAAAGAGCGCCGCCTCCTCGCCGCCGGCGCCGGCCCGGATCTCGAGGATCACGTCGCGGTCGTCGTTCGGGTCGCGCGGCAGGAGGAGAACCTTCATCTCCTCCAGGAGCCGGTCCTCCGCGGCGATCAGGCGGTCGATCTCGTCGGCGACCATCGCCTTCATGTCGGGATCGGCGTCGCCCGTCTCGCGCATCTCGCGGGCGCCGGCAAGTTCCGCTCGGGTGGCCTCGAGCGCCTGGAACGCCTCGACGACCGGCTCCAGCTTCGAGAGCTCGCGGCCGAGCGTCCGCAGCCGGTCGGGATCTCTGGACACTTCCGGCGTCGACAGTTGCGCCTGGACGTCCTCGTACTGGCTGACGACCTCGCGCAGCCGAGCATCGAGGCCGGTCCGGTCCGCGTCGCCGCTCATGCTCCCGGCAGCGGCGGATCGATCGTGACCGGCGCCGCGGCCTCGGCGGCGACGACCGCGGCCACATCCATGCGATCGCGCGGCAGGGTGCCCGAGCCGAGGGGGAGGGCCTCACCGTCGGCCTGGAGGGCCTGCTCCATCGACACGATCGCGACCTCGATCATGTCGTTCGTCGGCTGGCGGGTCGTGATCATCTGGACGAGGATCCCGGGATACATGATCGCCCGGACGAGGGGGTTGACGCGGTGCTTCGCGCCCCACTTGAGGATCTCGTAGCCGACCGCGGCGATGACCGGGATCAGGGCGATCCGGCTGCCGACCATCACGACCGGATCCTGGCGCCCGACGAGGCTGAAGGCGACGATCGAGAGGGCGATGACGACGACGAGGAACTCGGTGCCGCAACGGGGGTGGGCGGTCGGGTACTTGCGGACCGCGTCGACGACCAGCGGGTCGCCCGCCTCGAGGGCGTGGATCGTCATGTGCTCGGCGCCGTGGTACTGGAAGACGCGCCGGACGTCCTCGGCCCGCGAGATCAGGAGCAGGTAGCCGAGGAAGATGCCGACCCGGATCAGCCCCTCGACGAGATGCTGGACGAGGCCGTTCTGGATGTTTGAGGTCGTGGCGCTCGCGATCAGCAGCGGCAGCAGGAAGAAGATCCCGACCCCGGCGAGCAGCGTCAGCCCGAGCATCAGCGCGATCGAGCCTTTGCCGAGCTCGACGCCCTCGTCGCCCTCCTCGCCGCTGCCCGCCGCCTGGACCGACGCGCTCCGGACAAGCCAGCGTGTGCCGACGAACAGGGTCTCGTACAGGACGATCAGCCCGCGCAGGAATGGCAGCCTCGCCCAGCGTGAGCCGTGGAAGCCCGAGTCGAGCCGCTCGGTGGCGTAGACGATCCGGCCGTCGGGGTGGCGGAGGGCGACGGCGAGCGCGTCGCGACCGCGCATGAGCACGCCCTCGATCAGGGCCTGGCCGCCGTACGAATATCGAGGCATCCCGGAAGTCTAGCCGGTGACGGGGCTGGCGCCGATCGGAAGGGGCTCCGGGGCCGCTGTCGCGTCGATCCGGCGTTGCGCCGCCGCCACGTACCCCTCCTCCAGCTCGATCCCGATGAACCGCCGGCCGAGCTCCACCGCCGCGACGCCGGTCGAGCCGACGCCCATGAACGGGTCGAGGACGAGATCGCCCGGGTTCGAGCCCCATTCGACGAGCTGGCGCAGCACCCGCAGCGGCTTCTGGGTGGGGTGGACGGGATCCTTCGTCCGCTCGCGGCCGGCGCAGATCGGCGCCTCGATGAAGTTGTGCATGTCGCGCTGCCGCCCGAAGTTCCAGGTGTGGCCC
>DATAIW010000259.1:0-1794 GCA_036262455.1 Candidatus Limnocylindrales bacterium
CCTCCACGACCCCGCTCTCCGCACTGCTCTTCGCCGAGGTCTGCCGCGAGGCCGACCTGCCACCCGGGGTCGTCAATATCGTGACCGGCCCGGGCGAGATCGGGATGGCGCTGGTGACCAATCCCGGTGTCGACAAGGTCGCATTCACCGGCTCCACGGAGATCGGGAAGCGGATCGCCAGGGGCGTCGCGGGCACGGACAAGGCGCTGACCCTCGAGCTCGGCGGGAAGGCCGCCAACATCGTGTTCGACGACGCGCCGCTCGACCAGGCCGTCGAGGGCATCGTCAACGGCATCTACTTCAACCAGGGCGAGGTGTGCTGCGCCGGCTCGCGGCTGCTGGCCCAGGAATCGATCGTCGGACCGCTCATCGACAAGCTCAAGGACCGCCTTGCGACGATCCGGGTCGGCGACCCGCTCGACAAGAACACCGACGTCGGGGCGATCAATTCGAAGGCCCAGCTCGAGAAGATCACGGAACTCGTCGCCTCGGGCGTGGCGGAGGGCGCGGAGCTCTACCAACCCGCCTGCGATCTCCCGGAGCGCGGCTACTTCTTCCGGCCGACGCTCTTCACGAACGTCGCCCAGAGCCATCGGATCGCGCGCGAGGAGATCTTCGGGCCGGTCCTGTCGGTCCTGACCTTCCGGACCCCGGACGAGGCGGTCGAGAAGGCCAACAACACGGTCTACGGCCTGTCGGCCGGCATCTGGACCGACAAGGGCTCGCGCATCCTGGAGATGGCCAAACGGATGCGGGCCGGCGTGGTCTGGGCCAACACGTTCAACCGCTTCGACCCGACCTCGCCGTTCGGTGGCTACAAGGAGTCCGGTTTCGGGCGCGAGGGCGGGATGCACGGCCTCCACGCCTACGTCCGGCTCGAGGACCGCTGATGGGGTCGCCGGCTCGCGTCGAGGTCCGCAAGACCTACAAGCTCTACATCGGCGGAGCCTTCCCGCGGACGGAGTCGGGCCGCTCCTATCTCGTCTCGGGCGCGGATGGCGCACCGCTCGCGAACGCCTGTCGCGCCTCCCGCAAGGACGTGCGCGATGCCGTCCGGGCGGCCCGCAAGGCATTCGACGGCTGGGCCGCCAGGACCGCCATGAACCGCGGCCAGGTCCTGTACCGCGTGGCGGAACTGATGGAGGGCCGGCGCGAGCAGTTCGTCGCCGAGGTGGAGGCTGCCGAAGGCCTCAAACCGACGGCCGCGCGGGCAGTCGTCGATCGCGCCATCGACCGCTGGGTCTGGTACGCCGGCTGGGCCGACAAGATCGGCCAGGTCCTGGGGTCGTCCAACCCGGTCGCGGCGCCGTACTTCAACTTCACGATCCCGGAGCCGACCGGTGTCGTGGGCATCGTCGCACCGGAGACCTCCTCGCTCCTTGGCCTCGTCAGCCGGCTGGCACCGCCGCTGGTGACCGGCAATGCCGTCGTCCTGATCGCGAGCGAGCGGCGGCCACTGCCGGCGGTGACCCTGTCCGAAGTCCTCGCCACATCCGATGTCCCGGGTGGCGTCGTCAACGTTCTGACCGGTCGCAAGGCCGAGCTCGTGCCCGTGCTGGCCGGACATGCGGACGTCGATGCGCTCGACACCTGGGGGGTCCCGGACGAGATGCGGACGGAGGTCGAGATCCTCGCCGCGGAGGACATCAAGCGCCTGTCGCGCCGCCCGACGAAGGTCGTCGAGGCGCGCTTCGACTGGCTCGACGACGCCGCCACGGAGCGCCCCGAATGGATCGCCGCCTTCCTCGAGATGAAGACGGTCTGGCACCCGATCGGCGGCTGACGATGGCCGTG
>DATAIW010000260.1:0-4700 GCA_036262455.1 Candidatus Limnocylindrales bacterium
GCCTTCAGGAAGCCCGGCACGAAGCCCATCGCGGCGCCGGCCAGCGTCCCGACGATGAACGCGATCGGGGCGGCGATGAAGACGGGCTGATCGGCCAGGGCGACCCCGACCGCGACCGAGCCGAGGACACCCATCAGGAGCTGACCCTGGACGCCGATGTTGAACAGTCCGGCCTTGAACCCGAGGCCGACCGCCAGGCCGCCGAGGACCAGTGGGGCAGCCTGCTTGAGGGTCTCGATGATCGAGTCGAAGCCGCCGAGCGACCCGCCGATCAGAGCGAGGTACGCCGTGACCGGCCTGCCCAGGTCGATGGCGCCCTTGTTCTTGATCGCATCGGCGAGGTAGATGAAGAGCGACCCCACGATGACCGCCAGGACCAGCGCGATGATCGGCAGGACGGTTACCGTCCGGATCTGGCTGGCGCGCTCCGCGGTGATCAGCCGTCGCCACCCTGGTCGGGCGGGGGGCGGCGTCGCGGTGGTCATGACGGTGCCCCTGACGCCGCTGCCGCGGGCGGCGGCGCGGGCGGCACAGCTCCGACCGCGATCGCCGCCTCGTGCCGGAGCCCGGTCGCCATCAGCATTCCGACCAGGTTCCGATCGGCCGTCCGACCGTCGACGACGTCGACGATCTGGCCGCGATACATCACGGCGACCCGGTCGCTCAGCTCGAGCACCTCGTCGAGCTCGGCCGAGACGAGGAGTACGGCGGATCCGGCGTCGCGCTTCTTGATCGCCTGGCGATGGATGAACTCGATGCTGCCGACGTCGAGGCCGCGGGTCGGCTGGTCGAGCACGAGCAGGCGAAGGTCGCCGTCGAGCTCGCGCGCGACCACGAGCTTCTGCTGGTTCCCACCCGAGAGCGTACCGGCGAGCGCCGTCGCCGAGGGGGTCCGGATGTCGTACTCCTTCACGGCCGTCGCCCCCCGCTCCTCGATGGCGTCGTCGTTGCGGACGATGCCCCGGGCGTACGGCGCCCGATAGTAGTCGGTCAGAACGAGGTTGTCGGCGATCGTGAACGAGAGCACGAGCCCGAACCGGTGCCGGTCGGCCGGGACATAGCCCGTGCCGAGGTTTGTCATCTCCCGGGCGCTGGCATCGGTGACGTCGTTGCCGTCGAGACTGACCGTGCCCTCGGCCGGCTTGCGCAGGCCGACGATCGCCTCGACGAGCTCATCCTGGCCATTGCCCGCGACGCCGGCGATCCCGAAGATCTCGCCAGCCCGGATCTCGAAATCGACCCCGCGCACGGCCTCGGTCCCGCGGTCGTCGCGGACTTTCAGGCCGCGGACCTGAAGACGAACGTCGCCCGGGTGCGACTCGCCGCGGTCGACCACGAGCTGGACGTCCCGCCCGACCATCAGCGTCGCCAGGTCCTCTTCGTCGGTTTCCGACGGCAGACGCTGACCGACGACCCGGCCGCGCCGGATGATCGTGATCCGGTCGGCGATCGCGAGGACCTCGTTCAGCTTGTGGCTGATGAAGACGATGCTGTGGCCCTCCCCGGCAAGGCGCCGCAGGACCGTGAAGATCTCCTCGGTCTCCTGGGGCGTCAGGACAGCCGTCGGCTCGTCGAGGACGAGGACCTTCGCGTTGCGGTAGAGGGCTTTGAGGATCTCGACCCGTTGCTGCCAGCCGACGGACAGATCGCCGACCTTGATCTCGGGGTCGATCTCGAACCCGAACCGTTTGCCGAGGTCGCTGATCCGACGCTTGGATTCCTTCTCGTCGAGGAAGATCGCGTTCGCCATCGTCTCCTCGCCGAGGAGGATGTTCTCGGCCACGGACAGGACAGGGACGAGCATGAAGTGCTGGTGGACCATGTTGATCCCACGGGCGATCGCGTCGCTCGGGCCGGTGATCTTGACCGGCGCGCCGTCGATCAGGATCTCGCCCTCGTCCGGGCGGGCGAGGCCGTAGAGGATGTTCATCAGGGTCGTCTTGCCGGCACCGTTCTCGCCGAGCAGGGCGTGAATCTCGCCCGGACGGACCTCGAGGTCGATCCGGTCGTTGGCGACGACGCCAGGGTAACGCTTCGTGATCCCGCGCATCTCCAGTGCCGGGGCGTGGACGGGCTGGTCGCTGACGATTTCCTGGGCGTTCGTCACGACGATCGCATTCCTCAGCTGACGGAGCGGGGAGGCGGCTGGCCGGTGTAGCTGAAAGGGTACAGAAAAGCGGGCCGGCCGAGTCGCCTCGACCGGCCCGCTCTGATGGTCCGAAGCCTACTTGGCCGAGCCGCAGTTGGCAGGGCAAGTGGTGAGGGTCCCGGCTTTCATCGCCGCAAGAGCGGCGTCCAGCTTGGCCTGCGTGTCCGCAGCCCAGGCCGAGGCCTTGTCGTGGCCCTCGGAGACGGCGATACCGTCGTTTGCGGCGTTCCAGAGGTTGTCACCCGGTGTTGCCGTACCGGCCGCGACGGCCTGGATGGCCGTAGAGATCGCGAGCTGGAGGTTCTTCTCCGCACTCGTGAGCAGGCAGGGACCGGCGTTCGGGTAGGACAGGAACTGATCGACGTCGACGCCGATCCCGTTGATCTTCGCCGCGCAGGCGGCGTCGAGGACGCCGTTGCCCGTGAGGCCCGCGACCTGGAACAGGACGTCAACGTCCTTGTTCTGGGCGAGGTAGTTCTCGGCATAGGTCTTGCCACCGGCCTGGTCCTGGAAGGCGGCCGCCGAGAAGTCATTCGTCACGTAAGCGGTGACGACCTTGATGGCCGCGTTGACCGACTTGGCACCGAGCTCATAGCCCTGGATGTAGCGAACGCACGGAGCGCAGATGCTCGACCCGCCGATCGCGCCGATCGTCCCACTCTTGGAAGCTCCCGCGGCGACGATGCCGGCGAGATAGCCGGCCTGATCCTCGGCGAACTGGAGCGAGACATAGTGCGGAAGGAGCGTCTTCGCGTCGCCCTTGCAGGCGAACGTCGCGTCGGGGAGGCCTTCGGGGGTCACGCAGATCGGGCTCTGGTCGAAGCCGACGAACCACAGATCGGGGTTGTCGTGGGCGGCCTGGGCGGTCGCACTCCCCAGGTTGAAGCCGACCGTCAGGATCACGTCGAACTTCTGGTCGATGAACGACTTGATCGAGGACGCGTACTCGGTGGAGGCCGTCGGGACGATCGAGACGGGAGCGACCGCGCCGATCGCGGCGGCACCTTCCTGAGCGCCCTTGAACGAGTACTCATTGAAGTTCTTGTCGTTCAGCGTCCCGATGTCGGTGACGACGCCGATCTTGAGCTTGGATGTCGCCGCCTGCGATGCGGGCGCCGAGGCCGGCGTTGACGCGGCCGCCGAGGCCGGGGCCGACGCCGGGGGCTGTGACGCGGCGGACGGGCTCGGGGTGGCCCCGTTCCCGCACGCCGCCACGATGATGGCCAGGCCGCCAAACAGCGACAGGCCAAACGAGCGCTTGTGCATGTGTCCTCCTCCAGCATCGAGATCCGTCCGGCCGAGGAATTCGGATGGTCCGTGGCGGTCTCGAAGGAACGTTCGCTCCGCGGAGCGAGCCTCGGCGCATCCTACCGACGGCGGATCGGCCGGGCAAATGCGACACGACGCCGCACGGGCATGGTCCTGATCCATGACAAGAGGGACGCGCCGACCACAAGGATAGGCCCCGGGACGGGCCGCTGCATACTGCGTCGACATGACCACGCCCGAAGGCCCTCTCGCGCCAGTGCCCGGCGGCCGGACGGCGAGCGGGATCGCCTTCGATGACGAGGGCTCGGGTCCGCCGCTGGCGCTCGTCCACGCCGGCGTCGCCGATCGGCGGATGTGGTCCGGCCTCGCGGCCGAGCTGGCGAACCGCCACCGGGTGATCCGCCATGATGTCCGCGGCGTGGGCGAGTCGCTCCCACCGAGCGGGCCGTGGTCGCATCACACGGACCTCCTCGGGCTGCTCGACGAGCTGTTGATCACGCGCGCCCACGTCGTCGGAGCGTCGATGGGCGCGGGGATCGCGGTCGAGGCCGCGCTCGCCCGCCCCGGAGCCGTCGCGTCGTTGGTCCTCGTGGCCCCCGGCGGCGCGCTGATGGGCGAAGCGCCCGATTCGATCCGCCCGATCTGGGCAGCCGAGGTGGCGGCCCTCGACCGTGGCGATCTCGATGCGGCGGTCGAGATCAACCTGCGGGCCTGGGTCGACGGACCGCTGCGCCCGGCCGATGCCGTCGGCCCGGAGGTCCGGGCGTTCATCGGCCGGATGCAGCGCGAGGCCTTCGAGCTGCCGGAGTGGGATCCCGAGCACGCGCCCGAACATGAACTGACGCCGCCCGCGGCCGAACGCCTCGCCGAGCTGACGTGCCCGATCCTCGTCGTCGTCGGCGCTGCCGACGACCCGGCGATCATCACGATCTCCGAGCGGATCGTGGCCGCGGCGCGCCGGGCGCGTCTCGTGGTGTTGCCCGGCGTCGGCCACATGCTCAGCCTGGAGGAACCGGCCGTCTTCACCGAGCTGCTCTCGGGTTTTCTGGCGGATGTCGCGAGCGGGCGGTTCGACGGTGAGGCGGTCGTCGTGCCGGCCTCGAGCGGCTCCGGACCGGGCGACGCCGTGCTGCCGGCCACAGCGTTCGAGCCGTGAGACGGCCAACCACGACGCGCCAGGCTGCCCTCCGCTACATCGCCCTCGGGGACAGCTACACGATCGGCACGACCCTGCCGCGCGACGATGATCGCTGGCCGGACCGGCTCGTCGTCGCGCTCGGCC
>DATAIW010000261.1:0-4358 GCA_036262455.1 Candidatus Limnocylindrales bacterium
GGACGATCGGACGGTGGACCGATCGTGGTCGTCAAGCGCGGTGCCGCCGGTGCCCTCGCCTGTCGTGCCAACGAAGCCGTCGTTCGTGTTTCGGCGATGCCGGTCGATCCGATCGATACGACCGGCGCCGGCGATTCGTTCGATGCCGGGTTCCTTCGCGCATGGCTGGACGGCCGCAGCATTCCGGACAGCCTCGAGCTCGCGGCCGCGTGCGGGGCGCTGTCGACCGGCAGCGTCGGCGGGGTCGACGGCCAGCCCACCTTCGAGGAGGCGACCGCGGCGGTTCGTTCGTGGCGAGCGGCGCGCGGACGACCGTGATGGCGCAGGCCCGGATCGTGTTCGTCGCGGCCAATCCGTCGATCGACCGCCTGTATGAGGTCGACCGGCTGACGGTCGGCGCGATCCATCGGCCTGTGGCGCTCGTCGCGGTGCCCGGTGGCAAAGGGCTGAACGCGGCTCGTGCGGCGGCCCGGCTCGGCGGACGCGTCACTGCGCTCGGCATTCTCGCCGGTCGGAGTGGCGACTGGATCGAGGAGGCGATCAGCGGCCGCCGCATCGACGCCCGCTGGGTCCGCGACGGCGGCGAGACGCGGACCTGCGTCTCGATTCTCGATCGCTCCAGCGGCGCCATGACCGAGATCTACGAGCGCGGCGAGCCGGTCGACCCAGCAGCGTGGGAGGCGCTCGAGCGCCTCGTGGCCGACGAGCTCGCACGGGGCGACGTCGCCGCGCTCGCCGTGTCGGGGAGCCTGCCGGTCGGCGCTCCCCCGGACGGATTTGGCCGGATCGCGGGCCTCGCCCGGACGGCCGATCCCGGGGCCCGACCCGTCGCCGTGCTGGCCGACACCTACGGTCCGGCGCTCGCGGCCGTCCTGGCCGAGCGACCCGCGCTCGTCAAGATCAACGCCGAGGAGGCGGCCGAGGCCACCGGGATCGTCGTCACCGACGCGTCGTCCGCCGAGACCGCCGCGGCGGTCCTGCTCGATCGTGGCGCTGCCGGTGTCGTCGTCACGCTCGGCCCCGCTGGGGCCGTGGTCGTGACGGCCGTCAGTTCGAACCGGCTGGTCCCGGACGGGGTCCGCGGCGCATATCCGGTCGGGAGCGGCGACGCATTCCTCGGCGGCCTGGCGGTCGGGTTGGCGCGCGGCGACGATGCGCTCGAGGCAGCCCGGCTTGGGCTTGCGGCCGGAACGGCGAATGCGCTCGTTCCTGGCGCCGGCGAGCTCGATCCGCTGGAGGTCGACCGGATCCTCCGAGGGACTCCACGGCGGACCCCGGGACCGACCGGCTGACCTGCGTCGACACGATCCTGGAGATCGAGCGATGCACGGGACTCGATCAGTCGTCGGTGGGACCGCTCCCGCCGCCGCGCATGCCGGCCTTGTAGGCGAGCAGGGCCGCCTCGACCCGGCTGCCGACCTCCAGCTTGCCGAGGATGGCGGTCATGTAGTGCTTCACGGTCTTCTCGGCAAGCCCGAGGCGACCGCCGATCTCCGCGTTCGAGAGGCCGCCGGCGACGAGTTCGAGGACCTCGCGCTCGCGAGTCGTCAGCTCCTCGAGCGGATCGTGTTGGCGAGGCCTGGTCAGGCCCTTGATCATGGCGTAGGCCAATCCCGGGGCGACATAGACCTCGCCGCGATGGACGGACTTGAGGATGATCCGGAGCTCGCGTCCGGCGACGCCCTTGAGCACGTAGCCCTTGGCGCCGGCTTCCATGGCGGCCAGCAGGTCATCCTCGTTCTCCGAGCTGGTCAGCATCACCACCCGGGTCGACGGCGAGGCCGGGCCGATCTGCCTGGCGGCCTCGATGCCCCCGCCCGGCATGGCAACGTCCAGCAGGACGAGATCGGGCTGGTGTTCCCGGGCGGCACGGACCGCCGACGCGGCGTCCCCGGCGGTGCCGACGACCTCGATCTCCTCGTCGGCCGAGAGGGTCGCGACCAGCCCGTCGAGGAGGAGCGGGTGGTCGTCGACGATCAGGATGCGGATGGCCCGGGTCAAGTTTCGTCGCTCGTCGGTCCGGTCAGTGGCAGGAATGCCCGGACACGGGTGCCGGTCCCTGCCCCTGACTCCAGCACGAACCGGCCGCCCAGCAGCTCCGTCCGCTCGCGCATGCCGGCAAGGCCAAGGTGGCCCTCGCCTGGCTTCTGCCTGGGATCAAACCCCGCGCCCGCGTCCTTCACCTCGACGACCAGGTCGCCGTCCGCCTCGGTCGCCCTGACCTCGATTCCGATGCCGCCCCCGTGGCGGGCGGCGTTCGACAGGGCCTCGGACAGGATCCGGTGCAGGGCGATCTTCGTCGCGAGGGGTGCGGCGTCGGGGATCCCGCGGACATCGACGGCAGCCGGCGTGCCCGCCCGGCGCTCGTGCTCGGCAACAGCGCGCTGGACGATCGCGGCCGGGCTCGCACGCTCCAGCTCGGGGGTTCGCAGTCCGGCCGCGATCACCCGCATGTCCCGGAGGGCCTCATCCATGGCGCTGCGAACGGCCAGCAGATCGGCATCGCCGGCCTGGCCGGAGGCATCGAGACGTCCCTCGACGGCATCCAGGCGAAGCATGGCGAAGGCGAGGCTCTGACTCGGCCCGTCGTGGAGGTCGGAGCCGATCCGGCGACGCTCCAGCTCGGTCAGGGCGGTGGACCGCGCGGCGGCATGGCGGATCCGGTCGCTCAGCCGTGCGTTCTGGTCGAGCAGGGTCGACAGCTCGTCGACACGCTGGCGGAGTTCGTCCTGCTGGTTGAGGATCGTCTCGCTCCCCTGGCGAACCACGCGGACGAGGGCCAGGTACGCCAGGACCGTGGCGCCCGCGACCAGGCCCCATGCGATCAGGCGATCGCGGTTCACCTCGGCCTCGAGCTCGTTGGGCAGCTGGTAGAACTCGGCAACCGCGATGACCTTCGACGAGCCGCTGGCGCGGACCGGCAGGTAGAGCTCGATCAGGTGGCTCCACTGTCGTCGCTCGTAGATGTTCTCGGGGTCGCTCAGGTCGCTGATGTCGCCGATGACCGCGCCCAGCGCCGCCTCGCCCCGCTCTCCGCTCATGTCGAAGCGCTGGCCGATCAGCTCGGGAAACGGGCTGTACAGGACACGCCCGTCCGTCGACCAGATCCGGAACGACACCACGGCGTCGCCGAGCGGCGTGTCGGTGAGCAGGCGCTGGAGCGAGTCGATCTCCGCCTGGCTGAGCTCGGAGCTGGTCGCGAGCGTCTGCAGCTCCGGCGCGACGAAGCTCTCCACGTAGAGGGCGGTCACCGCCGTCGTCCGGTTGATGGCGCTCGTCTCGATCAGCTGGCCCAGCGCCAGTGCGACGACCCCGCCGCCGATAACCACGAAGACGAAGCTCAGCAGGAGGTAGCGGCGGGCGAGGGACAGGCCCGAGAGGTCGAACCAGCGCAGGCGCCCGTTCGGTCGTCGGATCGTCGCCGGCCGTCGTCGTCGCAGATCGCCTGCGTGCGTCTTCAGCCGGGTCGCTCGCCCTCGGAGCACGTGTCCTCCAGTTCCGTTGCGCCTGGCCATTGTAGGAGCGGGTCCTCGGCCCGAGATCGGACCGGGGTCCCGCCGGGCATCAGACCAAGGTCCGGTCGGTTTCGGAACCGCGGCCCGTGGTGGCGGGGCTGGCCGGACGGCAATGTTCGGGTCAGCAAGGACCAAGCGGGTTCGACCGGACCCGACGGCCAGATGTCATCCCAGAACTGAGGCATACGACATGACTCGACGGAACCTGACGACGACCTTCATGGTTGTCGGAGCCGGACTCCTCCTCTTCGGCGGAGTCACCCTGGCCCGCGAGGCCCAGACCCGCGACGATCGCAACAACCCGGCGATCGCCACCCCGACGGCCGTCGCGACCGACGACAACGGCGGCGCGACCGCGTCGCCTGAGCTCGGCGACGACAACGGCGGCAACGGCGCCGACGACAGCGCCAGCCCGACCGCATCGCCCGACGACCACGGCGGCAACGGGACCGACGACGGGACCGCCGCAACGGCCTCGCCCGACGACCACGGCGGCAATCGCGGCGGCAGCGACGACGCGGCCACCCCCCGGCCGACGACCCGGCCGACGGCCACCGCGACGGCCTCGCCCGACGACCACGGGGGCGGCAGCGGCGGCCACGGTGGCGACGACACCCCGAGCCCGACGGCCACGGCCTCGCCCGACGACAACGGCGGCGGCGGCCACGGCGGCGGCGACAACTAGAGCGACCGGCCTCGGCCAACGCGGCCACGAACAAACAGAGAACGCGGGCTTTCGGGCCCGCGTTCTCTGTTCTGGCGAGGGTCGGCCAGGCTCTACTTCTTCGCGATCCGGTGGCTTGCCGTGGCGCTGTTCGGCAGGTAGTTGCCGTCGCCCATGTG
>DATAIW010000262.1:0-6186 GCA_036262455.1 Candidatus Limnocylindrales bacterium
GCCCCGGCCCCGTCCATGGCCCGCGGGCGCCCGCCGGAATCAGCCAGCCCTGCGGTTTCGAATAGCCGAATACCCGTGACGCTTGGGTGGTCCGCGTGGGACTCCGCATCGCTCCTGCCCAGGCCCGTGATTCGAGATTCGAATCATTCGGCTATTCGCACGGGCTGCGGGGACCGATCTGGCGCGCCGCTCCGTGCCGCCCAGCGCGCCGCCGGCGCCCCGGAACGATGTCAGCCGCCGGTCCGGACCAGCGGCCGCAGCAGGTCGTCGATCTTCGTGAAGTACAGGCCGCGTTCGACCCGTTCGAGGATCACCCGGTCGGCGGGACCCACGAGCTGCGCGATCTCCGGGTGGTTGAGCAGGTCGCCTTGGTGGATCCAGATCGACTCGGCGAAGAACGGCGAGACGGCGGCCATGTTCAGCCCGAAGAAGCTGTCGTAGACGATCACGGTCCGGCCCGGCACGAGCGGACGATCGCCGCTCGCGGTGATCCGATAGACCGCCCTCGCGTTGTTCGTTGCGACCGGCAGATCGATCGGCGTGCGGACGATCCGGACGGTCGGGCGGATCGTCACGAACGGGACCGTCTCGGCCCGGCTCAGGCCCATCTGGCGGGCGAGCTCCATGGCAACTCGTTTCGACCCGCCGCGCACGACATCCTCGTCGCGCCACAGGTCGGGTCCGAGCGACTGGATCAACGCCCGGATCGCCGGGACCGCGCCGCTGGTCGTCCAGTGCGAGTCCTCGGTGTAATAGAGCAGCGGCCCGTCCGGATGAGCCGCCCGCTCGGCGAGGACGGCTGCCCAGCCGTCGACGGCAACGCCTGGACGTGCATCGAGCGCGGCCTGCATCGCCGCCCGCCGGTCGTCGGTGCACGAGGGGCCGTAGGCCATCCCCGGATCGACCTTCTCCGGGTACACCACGTGCTTGTCGGGGGCGACGAGGAAGCGGAAGTCCTGGCCGGCAGCGGTGAATGCGGCATCGGTCCGATCGAGCGCGGCGGCGATGTCGGCTGCCCCGAGGTCGCAGCTCGCCTGGATCTCCTCGAGCGTGAACAGCCACGATCCGGTTCCACGGACGACGGTCGGATTGCCCGTCCCTCCGGTTCGCCAGTAGACCTCGCCGCGAAGCCGGACCGCGAGCGGGCGGACGGCGATGTTGTCGGCGATGAAGCGATCGACCGCGGCGTACCAGCTCGAATCGATCAGGCTCCCGAGGGTGATGGGGGGCGCGGTCAGGAGCGCTCGATTCTCGATCGCTGCCGGCCGGATCCGCACGGCCATGAGGAGTGCGGGAACGAGCAGGCCGGCGCAGAAGACGACGACCACGAGTCGGTCGAACTGGCGCCAGCGCCGGCCCGGGCTCGGCGGCGGCAGGTGCCCGGACAGGTGGGCGGTCGGATCATCGGCGCGGATCGGCAGGGGATCGTCGCTCATGCTCGCTCTCAGAACTGGAAGTACAGGAACGGGCTGAACGTGCCCGAGATGACGAAGACGAGCGCCGCCGGCAGGACCACCCCGATCACCACGAGCCGCAGCACCCGATGGGCCCGCGGGAGCGGGTTCTCCAGGCGGACGCCCGTCACCCATGTCCGCGGCAGCAGCACCGAGCCCGCGCCGAAGACGAGGCAGGCAGTCGCGAGCGGATCGAGGGCGACGCGGACGTCCAGCGGCAGGATGAGACCCGGCCGCAGGAGCGCCGCGTAGTAGCCCGCCGCGTAGTCGAGGGTCGGCGACCGGAACAGCACCCAGCCCAGCACGACCAGGACGACCGTGACGATCTGCCAGCCGGCCGGTCGGATGCCCGCGCCGCGCCCGGCTCCGCTGATCCGCTCGAGGAGCAGCAGGATGCCGTGGTACGCGCCCCACAGCACGAACGTCCAGTTCGCCCCGTGCCAGAGCCCGGTCACGAGAAAGACGATCACGAGGTTGCGGTACGTCGCCCGGGCCGACCCGCGGTTGCCGCCGAGTGGCACGTACAGGTAGTCGCGGAACCAGCGCGACAGCGACATGTGCCAGCGCCGCCAGAATTCGGTCACGCTCCGCGCGGCATACGGTCGGTCGAAGTTCTCGGGCAGGCGGATTCCGAACATGAGCGCCAGCCCGAGGGCCATGTCCGAATACCCGCTGAAGTCGAAGTACAGCTGGACCGCATAGGCGATGACGCCGAGCGCCGCCGGGAACATCGTCAGCTCGCCCGTCGGCGTCCCGAATGCGGCGTTGGCCACCGGCGCCACCGCATCGGCGATCAGGACCTTCTTGCCGAGCCCGAGCGAGAACCGGTAGATACCGGCGGCGAACGCGTCGACCGTCTCCTGCCGCTCGACGAGCTGGTCCCGGATCTCGTGGAACCGGACGATCGGCCCGGCGATCAGTTGCGGGAAGAACGTGATGTAGAGGACGAAGTCGATCGGAGACTCGAGATGGCGGGCGCTGCCGCGATGGATGTCCATGAGGTAGCTGAGGGCGTGGAACGTGTAGAACGAGATACCGATCGGGAGGACGATCGCGGCCCACGGGATCCCCGGGGCGCCGAACGCCTCGACCGCGCCGTTCCAGGTCGCGACCCCGAAGTTGGCGTACTTGAACCAGCCCAGCAGCGCCAGGTTGATGACGACGCCGACGGCCAGCCAGCGCCTCGCCCGGGTCGCGTCGCCACGATCGTGAGCCTGCTCGAGCCGGAGGCCGATGACGAAGTTGGCCGCGACCGAACCGATCAGGGCGAAGACGATCGAACCGGCGCCCCATGTGTAGAACGCGAGGCTGGCGAGGACGAGGACCGCGTTCCGTCCGCGACGGGGGACGACGTAATAGGCGCCCAGGACGGCGGGCAGGAAGAAGAACAGGAACGTGACCGAGGAGAAGACCATGCGCGGGCCGGAGAATACACCGGGTCTCGCGCCCCGGCCGGGCCGGCCGGCCATCGCCGTCCGCTAGACTTCGGCGGTCCCACGGCGCGCCGGCAACACCATCGCTCGGCCGCCGCCCTGGGCCGCTGGAGGATCGGCATGGGTCACGACGCGCGCGTCGCCATCATCGGGCTCGGCTACGTGGGTCTGCCCCTCGCGATCGCGTTCGAGGAGGCGGGTCTCGAGGTCGTCGGCGTCGATGCGAGCGAACACCGGGTGGCCGAGTTGCGCGCCGGAACATCGCCGATCGACGACATCAGTGACAAGCGCCTCGGGGCGGCCCTGGCCAAGGGCCTCCGGGTTGCCGCGCCGGCGGAGGCTCGCCTGGCCGAGGCCGATGCGATCTTCGTCTGCGTCCCCACGCCGATCACCGACTCGAAGGACCCCGACCTCGGTCCGGTCCTGAGCGCGGCCGAGATGATCGCCACCGGGATCCGGGCAGGCCAGCTCATCGTCCTCCAGTCGACCACGTTCCCCGGCACGACGACCGGTCCCTTCCGCGAGGTCCTCGAGCGCAGCGGCCTGGTCGCGGGCCGCGACTTCGATCTCGCCTTCGCCCCCGAGCGGGTCAATCCGGGCGATCCGGCCAGCGCGTCGCGGGACGTGCCGCGCCTCGTCGGAGCGACCACGCCGGATGCGACGAAACGAGCAGCCGTCCTTCTCCACCACGTCAACGCCAATGTCGTCGAGCTCACCTCACCCGACGCGGCCGAGATGGCCAAGCTCCTCGAGAACGTCTTCCGCAACGTCAACATCGCGTTCGTGAACCAGCTCGCCCTGCTCTGCGAGCGGATGGGGCTCGACGTCTGGGAGGTCATCGACGCGGCGGCCACCAAGCCCTTCGGGTTCATGCGCTTCACGCCCGGGCCGGGCGTCGGCGGCCATTGCATCCCGGTCGATCCCTACTACCTCTCGTGGCGGGCCCGCCAGTTCGACTTCGTCGATCGCTTCGTCGAGCTCGCCGGCGACATCAACCTCGCGATGCCGCGGCACGTCATCGACCTCGTGGCGGAGGCGCTCAACGAGCGCGGCCGGGCCGTCCGCGGCGCGAAGGTCGGCGTCATCGGCGTCGCCTTCAAGCCCGATGTGCGCGATGCCCGGAACTCGCCCGCGGCCGACGTGCTGGCCGGCCTGGTCGGGCGCGGGGCGGCGATCTCCTATCACGATCCGCACGTCCCGGGCTTCGTCGACGCGGACGGAGCGCGGTTCGAATCGACCTCGCTCGATGAGCTCCTCGCCGCCTCCGACGTGATCGTCGTCCTCGCAGCCCATCGGGCCGTCGACTGGAAACGGGTCTACGGAGCGGCCGACCTGATCGTCGACACCGTGAACAACTCGCGGGATCGGGCGGTCCGGCCGCGCCAGGTCCTGCGGCTCGGGGCGGGCTGGGCGGTCGCCCCGGCGTCGAGCGCGGTCATTCCCGCGTGACCGACCGGGTCGTCCATGTCGTCGGCGCCCGGCCGAACTTCATGAAGGCCGGCCCCGTCGTCGAGGCCCTCGGACGGCGAGGCATCGAGCAGCTCGTCATCCACACCGGCCAGCACTACGACCGGACGATGTCCGACATCTTCTTCAGCGAGCTCGGCCTGCCCGAGCCGGACGTCAACCTCGGCGTCGGGTCGGGCAGCCAGGCCACCCAGACCGCGGCCCTGCTGACGGCCCTCGAGCCCGCCCTGCTCGAGCTCGATCCGGCACTGACCATCGTGTACGGCGACATCAACTCGACGCTCGCGACCTCGCTCGTCGCCAGCAAGCTCCACCTGCCGACGGCCCATGTGGAGGCGGGCCTGCGGAGCTTTGACATGACCATGCCCGAGGAGGTCAACCGGCGGGTCACCGACATCCTGGCCGACCTCTGCTTCGCGACGAGCCCCGAGGCGATCGACAACCTCGGGCGCGAGGGCGTGGCCGCCGAGCGGATCCACTTCGTCGGCAACCCGATGATCGACACGCTCCTCGCGAACCTCGAGCGGTTCGACGTGGCGGCCGCCCGAGCCGAATACGATCTCGGTGGTCCGTACGCCGTCGCGACGCTCCACCGGCCGGCCAACGTCGACACGCCCGAGGCGGCGGCCCGCCTCGTCGCCATGCTCGATGCGGTGATGGCCCAGCTGCCCGTCGTCCTGCCCCTCCATCCCCGCGGCCGGGCGATGCTCGCCGCCGCGGGCCTGGTCGACGGCCCGCGTCTCCGCCTGATCGAGCCGCTCGGCTACATCGCGTTCCTGTCGCTGGTCCGTGGCGCGGCAGTCGTGGTCACCGACTCGGGCGGGATCCAGGAGGAGACGACGATCCTCGGCGTGCCCTGCCTGACGGTCCGGCCGAACACCGAGCGCCCGATCACGATCAGCCACGGAACGAACCGCCTGGTCGAGCCCGACGAGGTCGGCCCGTGGGTCGCTCGGATCCTGGCCGCACCGCCGGGCGCCCCGGTCCTCGCCGCGACCGAGCCGCCGCCGCTCTGGGACGGCCACGCGGGCGACCGCATCGCCGCCATCGTGATCGGTTGGCTGGCCGCCCGGACGCCCGCGTCGTGATCCGCCGCGAGATCCTGCGACACGCGCGCCTCACGCGGGCGCTGCGCCGGATCCGGGGCGCAATTCGCCACGCTGGCCGGCGAACCGGGGGAACGTCGGCTGGTCCACGCCGCTATCCGACCGACTTCCAGGTTCATCCAGCGCCACCGGCGATCGCCGGCGATTGGCCCGAGCCGCCGGCGATCGACTCACCGTTCCCGGCCCTGCACGAACCGGCGCCGCCCTCGGATCCGATCCGCCACGACCTTGCGCTCTTCGAACAGCTCAACGCCGAATATGCCGCGAAGCCGGTCGCGCCGATCGCCCCTCGCTACGACTCGGCCTCCCTGTCCCAGCGATCGCGCAGCCGCCTCACGGCCGTGCACGACCGGATTGGTCTCGCCGGCAGAACCGTCCTCGAGGTCGGTTGCGGGGCGGGCTACGAGGTGTGGTTCCTCGCCCACCATCTCGGCTGTGACGCGTGGGGCATCGACATCTCGCCGCGCCGAGCCTGGCCGATCCTGGCGGGCGGACGCGTCCACCTCGTCGAGGGCGACATCGCCACCCGCGGCAGCCTGCCGGCGAACACGTTCGATCGGGTCATCTCGTTCACCGTCTGGGAGCACGTCACCCACCCCCTCGAGGCGATCACCGAGCTCGAGCGGGTGATGAAGCCGGGTGGCCTCGCCTGGGTCCGGGCGAACCTCTACCGCGGGCCGACCGCCTCGCATCGCACCCGCGACATCCGGTTCCCGTTCCCGCATC
>DATAIW010000263.1:0-14058 GCA_036262455.1 Candidatus Limnocylindrales bacterium
ATCGCCCACATCCTCAAGCTCATGGGCCGACGGGTCGGGATGACCTCGACGGACGGCATCGTGGTGGACGGCCGGCTGATCAAGAAAGGCGACATGTCCGGGCCGAAGTCGGCCCAGATGGTCCTCCAGAACCCGTCCGTGGACACCGCCGTCTTCGAGGTGGCGCGCGGCGGCATCCTCCGCGAGGGCCTCGGCTACGACCGCAACGACGTCGCGGTCGTCACGAACGTCACCGGCGACCATCTCGGGATCGGCGGGATCGATTCGATCGGCCAGCTCGCGAACGTCAAGGGGGTCGTCGTCGAGGCCGTGCCGCGGTCGGGAACGGCGGTCCTCAACGCGGACGACGGCCTTGTCTACCGGATGGGCCGCCACTGCGCCGGCAAGGTCGTCCTGTTCAGCATGGCGACCCGGAAGGGCGAGGACGGCTACGACCGCGTCGACGGTCACACGGCCCGCGGCAACGCCGCGTTCATCCTCCAGCCAGGTCCGGAGGGCGAGCTGATCGTCCTCCACCACGGGCCGCGGACGATGCCGGTCCTGTACACCCACCTGATCCCCGCAACCTTCGGCGGGCGGGCCCGGATGAACGTCGCCAACGCTCTCGCGGCGGCCGCGGCCGCGTGGGCCGCGGGCGCCCACCTCCATGACATTCGCCAGGGCCTCCGGACGTTCTCGACCTCGTTCTTCCAGGCGCCGGGCCGGCTCAACCTGCTCGATGTCGGCGGGATCCGGGTCGTCATCGACTATTGCCACAACGTCGACGGGATGCGTCATCTGGCCGACTTCGTCGAGCGGATGATGACCGAGCCGCAGTCGAAGGCGGGTCGGATCGGGCCGTCGACCAACGGTCGCTCGCGGAGCGGTCGGGCGATCGGCGTGATCGGGATCCCGGGCGATCGGCGTGACGAGGACCAGGTCGAGTTCGGGTCCATCGCTGCCCGGGCCTTCGACGAGATCATCGTTCGCGAGGACAAGAACCTCCGCGGCCGGGCGCCGGGCGTATCGGCCGGCCACGTGATCGACGGGGTGCGTGCGTCGCGGGCCGCTGGAGCGCGCACGCTCAAGGCCGACAAGATGCTCGACGAGATGACCGCGGTCCGGGCGGCGCTTCGCCGGGCGGCCCCGGGCGACCTCGTCGTCTGCTGCGTCGACGACGCGATCGGGGTGTATCGCGAGGCGATGGCCGCCTCGGGTCATGCCCGCGGCGCGACGGCGTTCGCGGATCCCGGCGAGTTCGAGGTGCCCGAGGGCTGATGAGCCGGCTCGCCGGACTCGATCGCGAGGCGTTCCGGCAGTGGCTCGCGGAGTCGGACTTCTCCGGCGTCGTCCACGTCGCCGGCGACGATGACGAGGAGCCCCTGGCGATCGCGATGGGCCAGGCCGACCGGGTGGCCGGCCTGCCGAACCACGCCGGGACCCGATTCGGGATCGCCTCGACGACGAAGCTCTTCACCGGCCTGACCGTGGCGCGTCTCGTCGACCGCGGCGTCGTTCGCTACGAGGACCGCCTCGTCGATCTCCTCGCCGAGGACCTCCGGCCGCTCGACCTCGACCCGCGGGTGATGATCCACCAGCTGCTGAGCCATACCTCGGGCGTCGGCGATTACGCCGATGAGTACGACGGGCCGCCGTACGAGACGATCTGGGAGTCCATCCCGCCGACGATGATCCGGGGCCCGCGGGACATGGTTCCGCTGCTGCGCGACCTGCCCAGGACCGGAGATCCGGGCGAGGCCGCCCGGTACAACAACGGGGCGTACGTCCTCGTCGGCCTCGCCCTCGAGATCGTGTCCGGTCGATCGTTCCCCGATCTCGTCCGAGCCGAGGTCTTCGGCCCGCTCGGGATGACGACGAGCGGATTCTGGGCGTTCGACGGCCTCGAACCGGACCTCGCCGACGGGTACCTGCCGCCCGATCCGGAGGCGGCGCCCGGGACCCTTGCGACCACCTGGCGGACGAACATCTACTCGTTGCCGGCGATCGGGCTGCCGGACGGCGGCGCGCAGGCGACGGCCACCGACCTCGTCCGGGCGCTCGACGGACTGACCGGCCGTGGCGCGGTCGGCGCCGAGTTCCTCACGCCCACGACCCGCGAGCGGATGATCGGGCCGCATGCCGTGAGCCCCGTCGAAAAGGCGGGCTATGGGCTCGGGGTGATCCATGGCGGAGAGGGACCGTCCGCCCGGATCGGGCACGCGGGCGAGGACCCGGGGTTCAGCTCCCGCTGCTGGGCCTACCGGGCGTCCGGCGAACGGGTGGTCGTGCAGTCGAACGTGACCGAGGGCGCCTGGCATCCGTTCCGCCGCCTCGACGAGCTGCTGGCCGCCGTCGACCATTGACTGCCACGTGAGACGAGTATCGTGCTACTCGTGAGTAGCGTGTTGTTGACGATCCTGACGGCTGTTGACCCGCTGCTGCCCGTCAGGCGCGCCGCGGGCGGCCCTGCAAGCGCGGGATCAGGGTCGTGAGCTCGCTCGCGACGTCGATCGGGTGCGCGCCGAGCTCGGTCAGGAGGGCGAATACTTCTGTGCGCTCCTCGTGGCACATCAGGACGATGACCCGCGGGGCGTCGGGCCGCGCGGCACCCTCACCGTTCCGAGCCAGTTCGGCGCGGAGTGCCTCGGTCTCCGATTCGTAGACCGGCACGTCCGCCGGGGTTCGGCCCGCCGCCGCGACGCCGCCCAGGATCTCGCCGACGATCGACTCGCGGCTCCGCCCGCGGAGGTACTTCAGGGTCTCCTTGATCGCGACGCGCTGGGCCCGCTTGCCGGCGATCCTGCCGATCCCGCGGAGCGTGTCGTCCGGCCGGTCGCCGGCCGTGCCGATGATCACGGTGACCGGCGCCATTCGCCCGGCCGCCCCGCCGGCGATGCCCTCTGCGACGTCGAGCACGGCGTTCACGCCGGCCTCGTTGTGGGCGAAGTCGATGATGACGATCCGCGACCCCAGGCGGAACAGGTTCAGTCGACCGGGCGAACGCTCCGATGAGGGCTGGAAGTCGGCCAGGCCGTCGCGCAGCTGAGCCAGCGTCACCCCGATGCCGCGAACGGCTCCGGCGGCAGCCAGTGCGTTGGCGACGTTGTGGCGGGCAAGCCCGCCGAGGGTGATCGGGACCCGGTCGACCTCGATGATCCGGTGCTCGACCGGCGAGCCCGAAACTGCGCCATCGCCCGCCTTGGCGTAGCCACCATCGCCGCGGCTGCCGTCGATCTCGATCAGCCAGCCGTCGCGCAGGATGTAGCCGCGCCCGCCGCCGGCGACGGTTCGGCGGACCACGGCCGAGCCGCCCGACCCGACGCCGAGGGAGAACACCGCGACATTCGCCCGGATCCGCCGGGTCATGGCCGCGGCCAGCGGATCGTCGGCGTTGAGGACGGCCCAGCCGCCTTCGCGGGTCGCCCGGACGACCGTCGCCTTGACCTCGGCGAGCTCGGGCAGCGTGTGGATGCCCTGGAGGTCCAGGTGGTCGGACGTGACGTTGGTCACCACGCTCGCGTCATTCGACTCGTAGCCCATGCCGCGCAGGACGAGGCCGCCGCGGGCGGTCTCGAGGACGGCGACGTCGATGTCGGATCGTTCGAGGACCTGCCAGGCGCCGCCCGGCCCCGTCCAGTCCCCCGGCTCGACCAGGCGCTCGTCGACGAGGATGCCGTCCGAGGTCGTCGTCCCGACCCGCCGACCGGCCACCTTGAGGATGTGGGTGATCAACCGGGTGACCGTGCTCTTGCCATTCGTTCCGGTGATCGAGATGATCGGGATCCGCCGGTCGGCGTTGCGGATCCAGCTCGGCGGCGTCGACCGGGAATCCGCGATCCGGTCGGTCCAGCGGGCGACCAGCCGCTCCTGGCTGCCGGTCAGGTGGGTCCGCCGGACGGACGACACGTCCCGGTCGCTCAAGGCCAGCGCCGCCTCGGCGATCGTCCGGGCCCGCTCCGCGCCCGACCAGCCGAACGTGACGATCCAGTGACCGGGATCCGACGAGCGATGGACGTGGACGCCACCGCGGCCCTCGCCATGATCGACGCGCAGGCGTTGGAGCCAGCCGACGAGCTCCGCGATCGGCAGCGGCCAGTCGCGTGCCGGGACGTTGGCCCCGAGCTGGACGAGGGCGTGGCGGCCGGGACTGCGCTGGCCGTACCAGGTCCGTCGCCGGCCGATCGCCACCTCGACCTTGACCACCGGCTCGAGCCGGTAGGCGTTCGGGCCTTCGAGCAGGCGAATCTCGATGAGTCGCACGGTTCGGGCAGGATAACGCTCCGGACCGCTCACGGAACGTCCGTTTCGGTTGTCTGGCGGACCACCCGACCGCCCGCCTAGACTTGATCGATGGACACCCTGACCGCACCCGGCGGCACCGTCGCGGACGCCGAGCTGACCGCCATCGAAACCGCGATCCGAGCGGCCGAACCCGCCTACCTCGTCGACCTCGAGCGGCTCGTGAATACCGATTGCGGCTCCTACACCCCCGCCGGCGTCGACGAGATCGGTCGGTTCGTGGCGGCGTTCATGACGGCCCACGGAGCGACCGTCGAGGTTCGGCCCGACCCCGCCGGCACGCGCGGCGGGACCGTCATCGGGACCTGGGACGGGCCGCGCGGGACCGCAGGTGGGCCGCGGGTCCTGCTGATCGGCCACATGGATACGGTGTTCGACCCGGGCACCGCCGCCGCTCGGCCGTTCGCGATCGACGCCGACGGGATCGCCCGCGGACCCGGCGTGACCGACATGAAGTCGGGGCTCCTCGCCGGCCTGTACGCGCTCCAGGCGCTGTCCGCCGTGGGTCCGCTGCCGTTCGAGCGACTGACCTATGTCGCGAACCCGGACGAGGAGATCGGCTCACCGAGCTCGACGCCGTACATCCGCGAGATCGCTGCCGAATCGGACGTCTGTCTTGTCCTCGAATGCGCCCGGGCCAACGGCGACATCGTCTCGTCGCGGAAGGGGATCCTCGATGCCCGGATCACCGTTCACGGCCGGGCCGCCCATGCCGGCGTCGAGCCGGAGAAAGGTCGTTCGGCGATCCTCGCGGCCGCCGATCTCGTGACCCGCCTCCACGCTCTCAACGGGCGCTGGGACGGGGTCACCGTCAACGTCGGGGTGATCGGCGGCGGGACGCGCCCGAACGTCGTCGCCGAGGCGTGCTCGTTCGAGGTCGACCTGCGGGCGGTCCGGCGCTCGGACCTCGAGGCGGCCGAGGCGGAGATCCGGACGATGCTCCGGACGCTGGTCGTCCCGGACGTCACCGCAGAGCTCGAGCCGATGGCCCGCTGGTGGCCGATGGAGAAGCTCGAGCGGTCGGGGCGCCTCGTCGAGCACGCCCGGGCGATCGCGGGACGGCTCGGGTTCGAGGTCCGCGATGCGGCGACCGGCGGAGCGTCCGACGCGAACACGACCTCGGGGATGGGCGTCGCCTCGATCGACGGGCTCGGCCCGATCGGCGGGATGGATCACTCGCCGGCGGAATACCTCGAGGTCGCCTCGATCGTGCCGCGGACCGCGCTCCTCGCCGGGCTGCTGCTCGCGATCGGCCGCGACCCGGTCGTTGCGGAGTGGCGGGCCGCCGGACCGGCCGCGACCTCGTGAGCGGGGAGCGGCGGCGCGTCTCGTCGGGCAGCCCGTACGAGGCGCGCTACGGCTACAGCCGGGCAGTCGCGGTGGGCGATTCGTGCTGGGTCGCCGGGACGACGGACGCGGGCCCGGACGGGATCTCGCGCAACCCCGGAGACGCGGCGGCTCAGGCGCGAGCCGCCTTTGCGATCGGGATCGCCGCGCTCGAGGAGGCGGGCTTCGCCGCGGCGGATGTCGTCCGAACCCGGATGTACATCGTCCGGTCCGGCGACGCGGCCGCGGTCGCCGCGGTCAACGGCGAGCTCTTCTCGGCGATCCGGCCGGCATCGACCCTCGTCCGCGTCGCCGGCCTGATCGAGCCGTCGATGCTCGTCGAGGTCGAGCTCGAAGCTCGCCGCGGTTGAGCTGATCGATCGTCAGGGCAGCCCGGCCGCGCGGCCCGCGATCGCGATCGCGACGGCGGCGGCGAGGCCGACGAACAGGCTCCGGCGCCAGGCGACGATGACGAGGCAGGCGAGGACCGACAGCCACGGCAGGCCGACGACGAACACCCACCGATCGTCGCGCGGCGCGACCATGACCTGCGTCGCGGCGAGGGCGGCGAGGACGGCCGGGCCGACGAGCTGGAGATACTCGAGCGCGCGCCGCGGCAGCCGATCGATCGCGGGATTGAGCAACCCGATCGCCCGCGACGGGTAGGTGACCGCGAACATCAGCACCGCGAGCGGAACGAGGTCGGTGCTCATCGCGATCGGTCCTCGTGCCTGGCATCCGAGGTCGCCGACCCCGGCGTTCGCGGCACGCCATATCGACCGGCCGATTCCGGCGACCCGATCGTCGCAACCTCGCGCGCCTGGGCCGGCGGGATGAGCAGCCCGACGAGTGGACCGAACAGCCCTCCGGCGATGATCCCGACGGTCGGACTCGAGACCAGCGAGGCGGCCACGCCGATGGCCGCGCCACCGAACGCGGCGGCCAGCTCCCGCCGCCCGCTGATCAGCCCGATCGCCAACCCGCCCATGGCGGCAGGGGAGATCACGTCGATCCCGAGGCGTTGGGGGTTGACGATCGCATCGCCGAGCATCACCCCGGCAAAGGTCGCCACGTTCCACGGGATCAGCGTCGTGACGATTGCCCCGTACCAGTAGCCGATCGCATCGAACCGGCCGACACGCCGGAAATGGGCGATCGAGAGGGCGAAGGCCTCGTCCGTCAGGAGATGGGCGGCGACCGCCCGCTCGACGAAGGATCGGCCGCGGAACCATGGCGCGAGGGCGGCCGAATAGAGGATATGGCGAGCGTTCAGCAGGAACGTCAGGAGGCCGATTGCCGGCCAGCTCAGCCCGGCCGCGACGTAGCCGACCGCAGCGAACTGGGCCGCACCGGCAAACGCGATCACGCTCATCGCCATCGCCTCGATCGGCGAGAAGTGGCCGGTCGTGCGGGCGGTCAGGCCGAAGACGAAGCCGAATCCGGTCGCGCTGACGATGATCCCCAGGCCGTCGAGCGTGAGCCGCCGGCGAGCCCGTCCGAGGGCGGCGGCGTCGATCTGGGCCGGAACGTCGGGTTTCAGCGCAGGAAGGTCTTTCCGCAGGTCCCGTCGCAGACGACGAACAGCGCGTGCTTCTCAGCCGCGTAGCCGGCGACATGGAGGAGCCCGGGGCAGCCCGGCGTCGGGCATTTCCAGACCCACCAGCGCTCGTTGCTGTCGAGCGGCGTGGTCTCCGCCTCGAGCTGGTCGGACAGGCCGTCCCGCTCCGCGACGAGCGCCCCGATCCGGGTGGCTCGATCCGCCTCCGTCTCGCTGGTGTACGGATAGCTCTGGCCGACGTTCGAAGTCACGGACACGGCTCCAGGATCGGGAAGGGGGAAGACCGGTGGCGGCGTCGTGTGAGCGCAGCCCGCCACCGGTGGACGCGAGGATAACTCCAAAGCTGTCGCGGTGGAACGACCAGGGCGGCGTTGCGCCCACGGTCCGTGCTCAGGCGCGCGGTCGCGCGCGGTGCTGGTCTACCAGACCGCCGGCAACCCGGCGCTCCGGGGATCGGTGGCCGCGGCCAGCGAGCCGTCGGCGGTGGCCGGTCCGCCGTCGATCAGCTCGATCGCGTGGGCATGTCCCAGCAGGCCGTTGAACGGGATCGTCCGGGTGACGGGATGGCCCATCGCCTCGAGGGCGTCGAGGACCGCCGCCGGGTATCGCCGCTCCGCCCGGATGTCGACCGGCGGCGCGAAGTGCTGGTCGCCGTCGACGAACCAGCGCGGCGCGCCGACCGTCGTCGCGATGTCGAGCCCGCCGTCGACCAGGGCGGAAACGACCTGGGCATGGATCTGCGGCTGGGCGTCACCGCCCATCGACCCGGTCACGACCCACGGCCGTCGCTCGCCGGCCCGGAACAGCATCCCGGGCAGGAGTGTGTGGAGCGTCCGCTTGCCGGGCGCGAGGACGTTCGGATGCGCGGGATCGAGGCTGAAGTACGAGCCGCGGTTCTGATAGTGGATGCCCGTGTCGGCATCGACGACGCCGGACCCGAAGCCCATGTAGTTCGACTGGATCAGGCTGACCGCGTTGCCCTCCGCGTCGACGGACGCGAGATAGATCGTCCCGCCGCCGCGCGGGTTGGTCGATGCCGGCGGTCGCGACGCCCGGGCGGGGTCGATCCGGGCGGCAAGCTCTTCGCCGTACGCCTTCGAGGTGAGCTGGTCGAGCGGGATGTCGAGGAAGGCGGGGTCGGTCAGCCAGCGGTCGCGGTCGGCCATGGCCAGCTTGGCCGCCTCGACGCCGAGATGGACCCAGCGGGCGTCCTCGACGCCATGCGGGCCGAACATCGACGACGCCGGTGGTTCGAACGTCTCGAGGATGTTCAGGAGCTCGAGCGCGACGATCCCGGAGCTGTTCGGTGGATGGGTCGTGACCCGCACCCCGCGGTAGTCGGTCGCGATCGGCTCGGTCCAGGTCGAGGTGTGGCTGCGAAGATCGTCGACGCTGATCGCCGAACCGACCTCGGCCAGGCCGCGGGCCTGGCGCTCGCCGATCTCGCCGTCGTAGAAGTCGTCGAAGCCGACTTCGGCCAGTCGCTCGAGCGTTGCCGCCAGCGCAGGCAGCTTCACGCGTTCGCCCGGTCGCCAGGCTCGGCCGTGCGGTCGATAGACCCGCTCGAACCCGGAGCGCGGGCCCAGCGCCGCGACGACCGCCGGGAGCGTCCCCTCGACCGCCGAGATGAAGCCGTCCCAGGCCGGGAAGCCGTCCCAGGCCAGCTCGATCGCCGGCCCGAGGACCTCTGCACGCGACAGCCGGCCGTGCCGGCGGTGCGCGTCGTCCCAGGAGCGGACTGCGCCCGGGACCGTGATCGCGAGCGGGCCGCGCCGGGGGAGGGTCGCGAGACCGCCCGCTCGGAGCGCGGCGGCGTCAGCACGAGCGGGCGCCCGGCCCGAGCCGTTCAGGGCCGTCTGCCGGCCTGCGGCCTCATCCCAGATGAGCCAGAACGCGTCGCCACCGAGCCCGCAACCGGACGGCAGGACGACGCCCAGCACCGCGTTCGTCGCGATCGCCGCGTCGACGGCGTGGCCGCCTGCTCGCAGGATCGCGAGACCCGCCGCGGTCGCGAGGTGGTGGGGCGCGACGACCGCGCCGTGGGCGCCGCGGACGAGCGGCATCGGCACAAGCGGACGGTCGGGCATGGCCGGATTGTAGGGGGCGGCTCCCGTTACGCTTGCGCCGTGCGATCGCTCTACGCTGTCCTCCTCGGGACGTTCACGCTCCGGTTCAGCACCGGACTGACCGGCGGCCTGTTCCTGTTCTACCTCTCCCACCTCGAGAAGGATTACGGCGGCCCGCGGACCGACGAGACGACCCTCGCCGTGATGGTCGCCCTGTTCTACGCGTCCGAGCTCGTCCTCTCAACGCCGTTCGGGCTCCTGTCGGACCGGCTCGGCCACCACCGCGTGATGCAGATCGGGCCGTTGTTCGGGATCATCGCCTCGCTCGTCACATGGCTGTCGGTCAACCTGGTCGTGATCGGTGGGACTCGGCTCCTCGAGGGCGCCTCGACCGCGGCCTCGGTCCCGTCGATCCTCGGCTTCATCGCGATGTTCACCGCGGGCAACGAGCTCTTGCGCGGGCGCGCCTCGGCCCGGTTCGAGGGCGCGACCCTGGCCGGCATCGGCGTGGGAGCCGTCGCCGCCGGTGTCCTCTACGACGGGATCCCCGGTGTCTGGGGCGGCCTCCACCGCGACGCCTTCCTGCTCAACGCCGGGTTCTACGTCATCTCGCTGCTGATCTACCGCTACGGCGTCGGCGAGCCACCCGGCGAGGCCGAGGCCGTCGGCGGCGAACACACCGGCTGGCGGCGCTACTCGGCGGTCCTGCTGAGCTCCCACGTCTGGCTGCTTGCCCCGACGTGGATCGCGATCAACGCGGCGCTCGGCCTGTGGGCCAGCCAGTCGATCTTCCAGCTGATCAAGGTGCCCGATCCACGGTTCGCCGACCAGGCCCTGATGGGCGGGTTCGTCGGCGCCCAGATCGCGCTCGGGCTTGGCGTCGCCCTGATCGTGTTCTTCGCCGGGCTCGTCTTCTGGGGCGATCGATTCAAGCGCTTCCGGCGGACGACGATCATCGTCTACGGCATCGGTGGTGGGGCCCTGAGCGTCATCGGCGCGGCGATCGTCAACCACGGTGCGGACCTGGTGCCCGTGGCCCTCGCTGCGGCCGTGCTGGCCGGGGTCGGCCTGTTCGTCCTGGCCGGGGCGACACCGGCCGCGCTCGGGCTGCTCGCCGACATGAGCGAGGCCTATCCCTCGGATCGCGGCGCGATCATGGGCCTCTACTCGGTGTTCCTCGCGGTCGGCCAGATCATCGGCAGCTTCGTCGGCGCCGAGGCCGCCAAGCACTACGGCATCGACGGCATCCTCGTCGCGACGCTCGGGTTGCTCGCGATCGCGCTCGTCCCGATCCGTCGACTGCGGCCATTCGAGCACCGGGTCGGGAGTGCGGCGATGGCCGGCAGCCGGGCGGCCTGAGGCGCGACGCGCCCGCCCGACGTGTTCGGGCGAATGCGGTCCCGTATCATCGCGACGGGGATCGCCACTCTGGAGGGAGCCGTGGCCCGCATCGTCTTCGTCACCGACTCGGCGTCGGACCTCGACCCGGCGGTCGCCACCGCCCTTGGCATCCGGGTCGTGCCGCTCGTGGTGACGTTCGGCTCCGACACGTACCGGGCCGGCGTCGACCTCTCGACGGCCGCGTTCTGGGAGCGGATGACCGCGCCGGACGCACCGTTCCCGAAGACCGCCGCGGCGAGCCCCGGCGACGTGAAGTCGATCTACGACGGCGCGTTCGCCGAGGGCGCCGACGCGATCATCTCGGTCCACGTCGCCGGCACGCTGTCGGGCGCGATCAAGAGCGCCGAGATCGCGAAGTCGATGCTGCCCGACCGGGAGATCCACATCGTCGATTCGACCGGCGCCTCGATGGCCGAGTCGATTCTCTGCTTCATGGGCCAGGAGCTCGCGGCCGGTGGCATGGCCGCCGCCGAGATCGCCGAGATCCTGTCCGATCGAGCGTCCGATCTCCAGATATACGTCTCGCTCGAGACCCTCGCGTACCTCAAGAAGGGCGGCCGGATCAGCGGCGCCCAGGCGGCGATCGGGACCCTGCTCTCGGTCAAGCCGATCATCGGGGTCGAGGCCGGCAAGGTCGAGATCGCCGACAAGCCGCGGACCCGCTCGAAGTCGCGCCAGCGCTGCATCGAGATGATCACCGCCCGCCCGATCGAGCGGGTCGCGATCCTCCACACGATGGCCCCGGACGTCGAGGCGTTCCGCGACGAGGTCATTCGCCGGGCCGGGCTCGACGCATCGGACGTGACGGTCTCGATCGTTGGACCGTCGGTCGGGCCGCATCTCGGCCCGGGGTGCGTCGGTGCGGCGGTGCTCTACCAGCGCTAGCGTTCGGCCAGGCGCGCGGCTCGAACCTCTGGAGTGAGGTGCGCCCGCTCCGGGTGCGAGCGGCCCAGAGGAATCTCCTGCATTCAGGCGAGCGTCGCCTGCGGAAGGCAACCACGTGCGGCACCCAACTGCTCGTCACGCTCGGATCGGTGACGGTCGAGCTGTCACTCAGGCGAGCGTCGCCTACGCGCAAGAGATCCGCCCGCGGGCGTCCGCAACAGGCGAGCGTCGCCTACGCGCAGGAGATCCGGCCCGCGGGCGTCCGCATGGGCTGGGCGCAGGGCTGAATGGCCCGGGTTGCGGTGCGGTTGCGCCCGGGTTGCGACATGGAGAATGGCACGCGGCCAGATCCGGTCGTCGTGGCTATACTCGGGGTGGCTCTTGACGCGCCGTCCGCCACTTTGACGCTGGCGGCGCCCCGTGGGGTCGTCCGGGAGACGACCCACATCTCGGGCCGGTCCAGGGGACCGGTCTCCACGGAGGTCCGCCTCACACCATGACGATCGAGCAAGTCGCCGCGTCGATCAACCCGTGGCTGGTCGCCCAACAGCAGTTCGACCTCGCCGCCGAGCGCCTGAACCTCGACCCCGGCCTCCGTCGCGTGCTCCGCGAGCCGCGCCGCGAGCTGACGGTCCACTTCCCGGTGAAGATGGATGACGGGTCGGTCCAGGTCTATACCGGCTATCGGATCCAGCACAACCTCAGCCGCGGCCCCGCAAAGGGCGGCATCCGCTACCACCAGAACGTCAGCCTCGACGAGGTCAAGGCCCTCGCGATGTGGATGACCTGGAAGTGCGCGGTCGTCGGAATCCCGTACGGCGGCGGCAAGGGCGGCGTGATCGTCGACCCCAAGAAGCTCAGCCAGAAGGAGCTCGAGGCGCTGACCCGACGCTACTTCACCGAGATCGAGGTCCTGATCGGACCGGAGCGCGACATTCCGGCGCCCGACGTCAACACGAACGGCCAGATCATGGCCTGGATGATGGACACCTATTCGATGCACGCGGGCCACACGGTCCCGGGCGTCGTGACCGGCAAGCCGATCAGCATCGGCGGGTCCGAGGGTCGCAACGAGGCGACCGCGCGCGGCACCGTGTTCTGCATCGTCGAGGCGGCCCGCCACCTCGGGATCGAGCTGAACAAGGCCAAGGTCTCCGTCCAGGGCTTCGGCAACGCCGGCTCGATCGCCGCGACGTTGATCGTCGAGGAGGGCGCGACCGTCGTCGCGGTCTCCGACTCGACCGGCGGGATCCACAACCCGAACGGGCTCGACATCAAGCGCGTGATCAACTGGAAGAAGGAGCACGGGACCGTCCAGGGCTTCCCGGGCGCGACCGACATCAGCAATGAGGCCGTCCTCGAAGTCGAGTGCGACATCCTGATCCCGGCCGCCCTCGAGAACCAGATCACCAACCACAACGTCGCCAACATCAAGGCCCGCCTGATCGCCGAGGCCGCCAACGGCCCGACGACCCCGGACGCCGACCAGGCGATGTTCAAGGCCGGGAAGTTCATGATCCCGGACATCCTGTGCAACGCCGGCGGCGTGACCGTCAGCTACTTCGAATGGGTCCAGGACCTCAACCGCGATCACTGGAGCGAGAGCGTCGTCAACGCCAAGCTCAAGGAGATCATGGTCAAGGCGTTCAGCGAGACTCTCGCGATCGCCCGTCGGGAGCAGTGCGACATGCGGACCGCCGCCTATCTGCTGGCCGTCCAGCGAGTCGCCGACGCCACCGCGCTGCGCGGCCTCTACCCATAGATCGACTCACCGCCCACCTCGAAGCCCCGGTCATCGACCGGGGCTTCGTGATTCGGCGTGTCATGATCGACAACGGTGGGCAACCCGGCTCCACCGCCGGCTGCGCCCCGGGTGAGCGTTGCGACGAAGGACCGATGGAAATGGGCCGCGCCGCGCGCCGGAATCGGCATTCCGGTGCCGTCTTGCGCGCCGAGTGCGCAGCGCAGCGCCCGGCAGCACGGCCGTTCGCCGCAGTGCGCGTTCCGCGCGCATCGGGCCCGGCCTCGGGCCCGAGAACAGGCGGGACTCGATTCTCCCCGGATCGGGCGGCTGATACCATCCCGACCATGCTCGACCACGAAGAGAAGTTCCTGTTCAAGGAGGAGATCCTCCACCTCGCGAACGCGGTGGCGGAGCCCGGCACCCTCGACAACGTCGAGGACCTCCTGACCGACGTCATCACCAGTCCGCGGTTCGACTCCGAGGTCTTCACCCTCGAGCGGAGCCTCCAGGTGATGCTCGGGCCGCGGGCGGGGACGACCCTCGTGGGGCTGCTGACCGTCGCGCCCGAGGTCTTCGAGGAGGTCGCCGACGTCAACATCCCGTCGGAGGTCCACGAGCGGCTTGTCGCCTGGCGGGCGCGGTTCGGGCTGGCGATCGACAACGCCCTGAACTTCCTCAACAACCCCGACGGCATCCAGGGCCACAACTTCGCCACCCAGGTCGCCCACGTCGAGGAGCGGCGCGTCCTCCAGGGCCGCCTGACGCTCGTCCGCTACAACAACGAGCCGCAGTTCTTCCAG
>DATAIW010000264.1:0-12944 GCA_036262455.1 Candidatus Limnocylindrales bacterium
CTTCGCACGTGGCTTCGGAGCGGCCTTCTCGATGGCGGCAGCAGCGGTTGTCGTGGCCGTCTCGACGACCACGGCCTTGGCGACCGGGGCTGCCGGAGCCGCAGCCGCCTCGTCCTCGGCCGCCTTGGCCGCGACCGAGACGTCGCTCCGGATGTCGATCCGCCAGCCGGTGAGGCGGGCGGCGAGTCGGGCGTTCTGGCCTTCGCGGCCGATCGCCAGCGACAGCATCCGTTCGGGAACGGTCACGTTGGCGATCCGCTTCTCCTCGTCGATGTCGACGCTGATCACCTGGGCCGGCGACAGCGCGTTGGCGACAAAGACGCTGGCGTCGTCGTTCCACGGGATGATGTCGATCTTCTCGCCGCCGAGCTCGGCAACGACGGCCTGGACCCGGGCACCGCGCTGGCCGACGGTCGCGCCGACCGGATCGAGCCCTTCCTGACGCGACGAGACCGCGACCTTCGAGCGCGAGCCGGGCTCGCGGGCGATCGCCTTGATCTCGACGGTGCCGCTGTGGATCTCGGGCACCTCGAGCTCGAACAGGCGCTTGAGGAAGCCCTTGTGGGTCCGGCTGACGAGGATCTGGGGACCGCGGCTGGAGCGCCGGACCTCGAGCACGAACGCCTTGACGTTCTGGCCGATCCGGTAGTGCTCGACGGTCGACTGCTCGCTGGTCGAGAGGACGGCCTCGACGTTGTTGCCGACGTCGAGGATGATCGCCCGCGGCTCGACCCGGTTGACGGCGCCGGTGATCATCTCGCCCTCGCGATTGGCGAACTTGTCGAAGACCTGGTCGCGCTCGACCTCGCGGATCCGCTGGAGCACGATCTGCTTGGCGGTCTGGGCGCCGATCCGGCCGAACACGTCGTCGGGCAGCTCCTCGGTCTCGACCAGTTCGCCGGGCTGTGCGTCGGCCTTGAGGGCGCGCGCCTCCTCGAGGGTGAACTCGATGAGCGGATCCTCGACCTCGTCGACCGCGAGGCGGGCCCGGAAGACCCGGATCTTGCCGGTCTCGGCGTCGATCCGGACGTGGATGTCCTCGTCACCGGCGACCCGCCGGTAGGCGGACTGGATGCCGTCCTCGACGGCGTGGATCAGCTGCTCCCGGGAGACCTGCTTCTCGGCGTTGAGCTGGAGGAGGGCACCGACGAAATCGCGACTCACGATGCCTCCTTGCTGCTGCACGGTTTCCGGTGGGCCGACATAAAGAAACGTGGGGGTCACCCACGCCTGGAGCGGCCGTTAAGTTGCATGGAACTATACACCCGGATGGGTGGACGGCTCAAACGAGAGGCACGCGTGGGACCGGCGCACGCCAGTTCGTTCAGTCGCGCGTCCGTCTCTTCCTTTTGACAGCCAGGACGGCCATATCCACGTTGGACAAGCGCCGCCGACCCTCATCCGCCCCAAACTCCGATGTGGCGGTCAAATGAGAGCCATTCGCGCCGATCAGCCGTTGTCGCCTGCGCGGCGCCGCCCAAGGCGGTCGTGGCTGTCGTTTGATCGAACGCGTCAGCTCGCCAGGATCGCCGATCGCGCCGGATACCGGCGCAGGGCCCGGTTCTTCCCTGCGCTGGTGAAGCTGCCGATCGCCTCATCCCAAGGGGCCGGCGGGCCGCCGTCGCCACCGACACGGTCCATCATGCGTCCAACCGGCGAACGCCACTCCCAACCGGAGGCCCTCGGACCGATGACGCGAACCGGGCAACGGCACCCGCGCGGAGTCTGGCTCCTCGTGGTTGGGGCCGGTCTCGTGACCGTGCTCGCGGCCGGCTTCGCGGTCAGCCGCCCAGTGGCCACACCGATGGATGGTCCGAGTTCGTCGCCGGGCGTCGCCTCGGCACCGGGCTCGTCATCGGACCTTCCCGTCGTCGGACCTCTCGGCGGCGTCAGGATCCCCCCGCGCGACCCGGAACCCTGGACCGCGGTCGACTGGCGCGAGGTCCCGCGGGCGTTCGGGGCCAAACCCGACCGCGCCCTGGACCGCATCGACGGCACGATCGTCGGTCGACATCGCATGATCGGCTGGGGGCGCGTCTCCCAGCCGGGTCGCAACCAGTTCAATGACATGGGCGCGATGTACCTGTCCTCCGACGGAATCAACTGGAGGGTCACGCCGATCGACGCCGGCGTGCGCCGTCAGGATGCGTCGGAGTTCTCTCTGGTGGCCGACGGACCGGCCGGCATCCTGATCCTCGGCAACGTCTGCTGCACCGAGGAGGAACGGCCGGCGCTCTGGCTGGCAGCCGACGGCGGGACGCTGGATCGCTTGCCGTGGCCCGACACGTTCGGGGTCCGGTCGGAGATCAGCACGCTCGCGGCGACGGAATCCTTGTACCTCGCGGGCGGTACGGCGGCAGGGTCGGCGGCCGTGTGGTCGTCACCCGACGGCGCGGCGTGGACCCGCATCGAGGATCCGGCCGCCGGACTTGGCGCCGGCGGGCTCTTCGACATCGAGCCGGCCGCGGACGGCCTCGTTGCCGTCGGCTGGCAGGACGTCGACGGGACGTCCGACGGCGCCGTCTGGACCTCGCCGACCGGCGCGGAGTGGCGACGCCTGCCGGTTGCCCTGCTCGAGGGTCCGCTCGAGACCACGATCTACCGCGTCGTCCCGTGGGCCGGCGGATGGTTTCTCATCGGCCAGGAGGGAACCCACGCGGACCGCATCGCCTGTGAGGGGATCGCCCGGGTCGCCTCGGTGTCCGATCCGGAGGGAGGCAATGCGCCGCCCCCGGACTTCAGCTGTGGTTGGGGTGTCGAGACCCATTGGCTCACGGCCGATGGTCGCGACTGGCAACGAGACATCCCGATCGGCGCCCAGCCGGGCGCGGTCATCCCCGATGGCGCGCTGATCGAGTTACGGTTGATCAGCGCCGGCGGGCCGGGGCTCGTCGTGCTCGGCGAGGGCTCGAGGGTCGGGTCGGCGGGGATCTTCGTGTCCGCCGACGGGATCCGCTGGCAGGTGACGGCTCCAGGCGGCGTGTTCCCAGGCGGCAGCATTCCGAACGGGCTCGCAGTTGGAGGACGGACGATCGTTGCCGTCGTGGAGGGCCCGAGCGCCTGGATCGGCCTGGCGCGCTGAGCCCCGATACGCCCCGGGTGACGAGCCGTCAGACCCCTGCTGGGACGCCCGACGCCGGGTAGTGGCTGTCGACGTAGTCCTCGAGGATGTCGATGAACTCCTTGACGAGGCTCTCTCCGCGGAGCGTTCGGTCGAGCTTGCCGTCGATGAAGACCGGCGCGACCGGGTCCTCGAACGTGCCCGGCAGCGAGATCCCGATGTCGGCGTGCTTTGATTCCCCCGGCCCGTTCACGACGCAGCCCATCACCGCGACCCGCATCTCCTCGACGCCGGGATGTGTCTCCTGCCAGCCGGGCATCCGGTCCTTGAGATGCTGCTGGATCTGCTGGGCCATCTCCTGGAAAAAGGTCGACGTCGTCCGGCCGCAGCCGGGACAGGCGCTGACCTGGGGCAGGAACGAGCGGATGCCCATCGACTGGAGGACCTGCTGGGCGATCTCGACCTCTTCCGCACGGTCGCCGCCCGGCGCCGGCGTCAGGGAGACCCGGATCGTGTCGCCGATCCCCTCGTTGAGCAGGATCGCCAGGCCGGCCGTCGAGGCGATGATCCCCTTCGAGCCCATCCCCGCCTCGGTGAGCCCGAGATGGAGCGGATAGTCGGAGCGGGCCGCCAGCAACCGGTAGACGTCGACCAGGTCGCGAACCTGCGACACCTTGGCGCTGATGATGATCTGGTCGTGGCGGAGCCCCGTCGTCTCGGCCAGCTCGGCCGAACGCATCGCGGACTCGATCATCGCCTCGATCATCACGTCGCGGGCATCGCGCGGCTCGGCGGCCACCGCGTTGGCGTTCATCAGGTCGGTCAGGAGCTGCGGGTCCAGCGAGCCCCAGTTGACCCCGATCCGGACCGGCTTGTGGTTGTCGATCGCGACCTGGACGATCGTTGCGAAGTGCTCGTCGTGGCGCTTCGCTCCGACGTTGCCCGGGTTGATCCGGTACTTCGCGAGGGCCCTCGCCATGTCCGGGTACTCGACCAGGAGCTTGTGGCCGTTGTAGTGGAAGTCGCCGATCACCGGGACTTCGACACCGAGGTTGTCGCGGAGCTTGCGCATCATCTCGGGGACCGCGGCGGCCGCCTGCTCGGTGTTGACGGTGATCCGGACCAGCTGCGACCCGGCATGGGCGAGGCGGGCGACCTGGATCGCGGTCGCGTCGGGATCGGCCGTATCGGTGTTCGTCATCGACTGGACGACGATCGGATGGGCGCTCCCGACGAGAACCCCGCCGACGTCGACGCTGACGGTCGAACGCCGCCGTGGCCGGAGGGCGTCCGTGGCGGTCGTCATCGCCTACGACCCGCCGGACAGGATCCGGACGATGTCGAAGCCGCTCACCCAGATCAGGAACGCGAACAGGAAGACGAACCCGACCATGTACGTCATCTGCTCGGCCCGCAGGCTGATCCTCGCGCCGAAGATCCGCTTGAGCACGATCATCAGCATCCGGCCACCATCGAGCGGCGGGAAGGGCAGGATGTTGACGAGGGCAAGGTTCGCCGAGAGGATGCCCGCGACGTAGAGGGTCATCACGATCCCGGCGCCGAAGAAGATGTCGGAAATCGTCGTCGCGATGCCGATCGGGCCCGAGACCGGCGGGGCCGCGGTCGGGTTGGCCGCGACCTGCCGGACGAGGTCGCCGAGGCCCCCGAGGATCACCCCGAACCAGCGAACCGTCTCGTGGCTCCCGACCGAGATCGCGCTGGGCAGGTCACGCTGGAGATAGTCCCCCGAGAAGAAGGTCGGCCAGCCGGCTTTCGGGTCGGCGACGGAGATCCCGAGCGCCCCCTTCGCCTTCAGCGGTCCGTCGCCATCGGGGTCCTTCATCTCAGCCGCGGTCCGGAGGGTGACCGGGACGTCGACCCGGACACCGCCTGGGTGGACGACCTGGATCGTGACGGTCTGGCCGACCCGGTCGCGGAGGTCCTCGATCACGTCGCCGCTCGCCAGCGAGAAGATGTCGTGGCGGATGCCGTCGACCGAGACGATCGCATCGTTCGCCTTCAGCCCGGCCCGCTCCGCCGGCGAACCCGGCTCGACGACCGGGATCGTGAGCCCGACGACCGGTGACGCCAGCCACGCGATCGACGTGAAGATGACGAGCGACAGGAGCAGGTTCATCGCGACGCCCGCGACGAGGATGATCATCTTGACGGGCAGCTTCGCGCGGGCGAACGAGCGCGGATCCTCGTTCTCGTCGCCGTCCTCGCCCTCGAGCTTGACGAAGCCGCCGATCGGCAGCCAGTTCAGCGTGTAGAGGGTCTCGCCGCGCGACCGCAGGACCTTGGCCCGCGGCGGGAAGCCGACCCCGAACTCCAGAACCCGGATTCCGGCCAGGCGGGCCATCACGAAATGGCCGATCTCGTGGATCAGGACGAGGCTGCCGAGGACGACGATGAACAGGACGATCGTGACGAGGACGCCGAGGGGACCCGTCACGAACCCGCTCCATGCCAGCCGGCGGCGAACGCGCGGACCTCGGTGTCGAGCGCGACCAGCGCGTCGACAGCGGGTGCCTGGTCGGGGCCCTGGCCGAACCGATCGACCGCGGCCGCGAGGAGCGCCGGGATCCCGTTGAAGCCGAGCGTTCCGCCGAGGAAGCGGGCGACGGCGATATCGTCGGCGGCGATCAGCGCGGTCGTCGCCCGCTGTCCGATCCGACCGGCATCGCGGGCGATCCGCAGGGCGGGGAACCGCGTCTCGTCGGGGGCGCGGAAGTCGAGCCGGCCGGCCGCGACGAGATCGACAGCGGCTGACGGCGACGGGCGGCGGTCGGGATAGGTCAGGGCGTACTGGATCGGGGTGCGCATGTCCGGGGTGCCAAGCTGGGCCTTCAGGGAGCCATCCACGAAGCGGACCGCCGAATGGACGACGCTCTGGGGATGGATGACGACCTCGATCTCGTCGTCGCCGACATCGTACAGCCAGCGTGCTTCGACGACCTCCAGGCCCTTGTTGGCGAGGGTCGCCGAATCGATCGTGATCTTCGCTCCCATCGACCAGGTCGGGTGGCGGAGGGCCTGCCGCGGGGTGATCGCGGACAAGTCGGCGGGGCCGTCGAGGAATGGACCGCCCGACGCCGTCAGGACGAGCGACGCGATCCGTCCGAGCGATTCGCCGACGAGGCACTGCCAGATCGCCGAATGCTCCGAGTCGATCGGCCTGAGCCAGGCCAGCGGGCTCGCGAACGGATCGGCCGCATCGCGCGCGGCCGCAAGGGCCCGGGCAAGGGGCATGACGAGGTGGCCGCCCGCGACAAGGGTCTCCTTGTTGGCCGTCGCGACGACCTTGCCGGCTCCGAGGGCGGCCAGCACGGGCCGGAGGCTGACGATGCCGCCGGTCGCGACGACGACGAGATCGACGTCGTCACGGGTGGCAAGGTTCGTCAGCGCTTCCGGGCCGCTCCCGGACTCGCGCCGGGTCCCGCCCGGGAGACCGAGCGGCGCATCGCCGGAGACCGCGACCGCCGCCGGACGGAATCGGGCTGCCTGCTCGGCGAGGAGGGCGGCGTTGGCGCCGGCCGCGAGCGCCACGACCTCGAATGCGTCGGGATGCGCCGCCAGGACGTCGAGCGTCTGCGTCCCGATCGAGCCTGTCGAGCCGAGGACGGCGACCCGCAGTCGCCCGCCCGGCTCAGCGGACCGCGGCGAGGACATACAGCGCCAGGACCGGGGCCGCGAACAGGAACGAGTCGACGCGATCGAGAACACCGCCGTGGCCCGGGATCAGTTGACCGGAATCCTTGGCGCCGGCGGCTCGCTTCAGCATCGACTCGGCGAGGTCGCCGGCCTGCGCGGCGAGCGACACCAGCGGCCCGACGATCAATGCCGTCACCGCCTGCTGGCCGAGCCCGACGAGGATCAGGCCGCTGACGATCGTCGCGGCCACGACGCCGCCAATGAGCCCGGCATAGGTCTTCGAGGGAGAGATGTGGGTCAGGAACCGGCGCCGTCCGAAGCGCTTGCCGATGAAGTACGCCCCGGTGTCGTACGACCAGACGGCGAGGACGAGGAGCACGATCCAGCCGCGATCCGCCCCGAGCCCGGCGAGTGGTGCACTGTCGGGCAGGGCCGGCGCCTCGTGGCCGAGCCGCAGGACGAACCCGAGGAGCGATGCATAGAACGCCCCGAAGACCGTGCCGAACCAGGTGGCGAGCCCGTCGCGGGGATCGGTCCTCGTGAACGCCCCGACGGCGGCGAGGATCGTTCCCGTCGCGACGAGCAGGACGCCGCTCGCGTCGATCGCCGGCATGATCGCGGCATCGAGCACCAGCGCGACGGCAAACACGATCCCGAGCCAGGCGAGCGACGGATAGCCCGCGCCGGTCAGGAGCTGGAACACCTCGCGGGCGGCGAGCGCGGTCGCGGCGACGACGACGGCCACGATCCACGGCCCGCCGAGGAGCAACGCCACGACGAGCGGAGGGATCAGGACGGCCGCGCTCACGGCGCGCTGCCTGAGCAAGCCTTCCGGGGGCGGCGAGATGCCGTTCAGCGTCCGAATCGGCGGGTCCGACTGGCGAACTCCAGGAGCGCGGCGTCGAACGCGTCCGCCCCGAAGTCGGGCCACAGGACCTCGGTTGTGTAAAGCTCGGCGTAGGCGGCCTGCCAGATCAGGAAGTTCGACAGGCGCTGCTCCCCGCCGGTCCGGATCACCAGGTCCGGGTCCGGCAGGCCGGCGGTGTACAGGGCGTCGGCGATCGCGTTCTCGTCGATCGACTCGGCCGCTCGACCGCTGGCGACGATCCGCCGGACGGCGTCGACGAGCTCGGTCCGGCCGGCATAGTTGAAGGCGACGTTGAGCAGCAACCGGTCACCGCCGGCGGTCTCGGCGAGGGCCTCGCCGATCGAGCGCCGGGTGTCGTCCGGCAGCTCGTCGAGGCGGCCGAGGAGGCGGATCCGGACACCCTGGGTCTTGAGCTCGGCGGTCTCGCTCCGGATCGCCTGCTCGAGCAGGGCGAACAGGCCGCGGACCTCTTCGTCCGAGCGGGCCCAGTTCTCGCGGCTGAAGGCGTACACGGTGACGACGGGAACCCCGCGCCGGACGGCGTGCCGAAGGAGCGTCCGGATGGCCTCGACGCCCGCCGCATGACCATCGAGCTCGGCGAGTCCGCGCTGGCGCGCCCAGCGCCGGTTGCCGTCCATGATGATCGCGACATGGCGCGGCAGGTCGCTGTCGGGAAGGAGCCGTTCTGCGTCGGGAGCGGCCGGCGAGGCGGGCTGGGCAGCAACCTCGGCGTCAGGCCGATGCGCCGTCGGTGGCGCGTCGGTCGGGCGGGCGAGGGGCGTGCGAGCCACTAGACCTCCATGACCTCCTGCTCCTTGCTGGCTCCGACGCGGTCGACCTCGCCGATCCAGCGGTCCGTCGTCTTCTGGAGCTGCTCGAGCTGGCGGTGGGACTCGTCGGTGCCGACCGTCCCGTCGCGCTCTTCCTTCTTGAGATCGTCCGCGGCCTCGCGACGGAGGTTGCGGATCTCGACCTTCGCTTCTTCCATCCGCCTGTGGACGCTCTTGACGAGCTCCTTGCGACGATCCTCGGTCAACGGCGGGATGTTGAGGCGGACGACCGTCCCGTCGACGTTCGGCATCAGCCCGATGTCGCTCTTCTGGATTGCCTTCTCGATGGCGCCGAGCACGCCCCGATCCCACGGCTGGATGACGATCTGGTGGGCCTCCGGGACGCTGATCCCGGCCAGCTGGTTGAGCGGGGTCTGGGTCCCGTAGTAGTCGACGGTGAGGCGCTCGACCAGCGCAGTCGAGGCGCGTCCGGTCCGGAACGCCTGGAAGTCGCGCTCCATGGCGTCCACGGCGCGGTTCATCTTGTGATCGGCGGACGAGATCGTCTCGCTGCTCATCGGGTACCTCCGCGGGCGCCCGCGGCGCCGGAGATCCGGGTTCCGACCGGCTCGCCGGTGGCCACCCTGGTGATGTTGTCAGGCTGGTTGAGATCGAACACGACGATCGGCAGATCGTTCTCCATGCAGAGCGAGACCGCCGCCGCATCGAGGACCTTGAGCTGGTCGCGGAGCAGGTCCGCGTACTCGAGCTCAGCGTAGCGCCGCGCGTTCGGATGCGTCTGGGGATCGGCGTCGTAGACACCGTCGACCTTCGTGGCCTTGAGAAGGACCTCCGCCCCGATCTCGACGGCGCGCAGCGCGGCCGCGGTATCGGTCGTGAAATAGGGGTTGCCGGTGCCGGCCACGAACAGGGCGACCCGGCCCTTCTCGAGGTGGCGGACGGCGCGCCGCCGGATGTACGGCTCGGCGACCTCGTTCATCGCGATCGCGCTCATCACCCGGGTCGGGACGCCGGCCCGTTCGAGCGCGTCCTGGAGGGCCAGGCCGTTCATCACGGTCGCCAGCATGCCGATGTAGTCGCCCGTCGCGCGGTCCATCCCGCTCGCCGCGGCCGCGAGTCCGCGGAAGATATTGCCGCCGCCGACCACGATCCCGACCTGGACGCCGAGCCGGTGGACCTCGGCGACCTGACGGGCGATGAACGCGCAGAACGCGGGGTCGACGCCGTAGGAACGGTTGCCGAGCAGCGCCTCGCCCGACAGCTTGAGGAGGATCCGCGAGTAGCGGACCTTCTCCCCTGCCGCGGGGGACGTCGCCGTGGTCGCTCCGGGGGCGTCGCTCACAGTTCTTCCCCGAGCGCGTAGCGAACGAAGCGGCGAACGCGGATGTTCTCGCCGATCGTGGAGATCTTTTCCGTGACCAGGTCTCGCACCAAGCGCTCCTCGTCGCGGAAGGGCTGATCGTACAGGCAGACCTGCGAGAACCACTTCTTGAGCTGGCCCTCGACGATCTGGGGCCGGATGGCCTCGGGCTTCTTCTGGGTGGCCTCGTCCGAGAGGAGCTCGGACTTCCTGGCCTCGAGGACGTCGGCCGGGATGCGGTCGGCATCGACGTACAGGGGCTGCATCCCGGCGACCTGGATCGCGAGGTCGCGGACGAGCTTCTGGAACTCGTCGGTGCGAGCGACGAAGTCCGTCTCGCAGTTGACCTCGATCAGGACGCCGACGCGGCCGCCGGTGTGGATGTAGCTGGAAACGAGGCCCTCGCGGGCGTCGCGGCCGGCCTTCTTCGTGGCCGCGGCCAAGCCCTTCTCACGGAGCAGGGCAACGGCCTTCTCGACGTCGCCGTCGCTCGCGACGAGGGCGTTCTTGCAATCCATGAAGCCGGCACCGGTCCGCTCCCGGAGGTCCTTGACCGCTGCCGCGGAGATATCTGCCATGTGGTGGGGTCGCTCCTGGTTCGTGGTGGCGGCGGGCACGGGGCCCGCGGTCGGTAGCGGTGGTCGATCGGGGAACAACCTCACCCGATCGGGTGACTGGCGTCGTACGCCCGGCCGGTAAGCCGGGCCCACGTCGCCCGGTTCAACCCGCGCTGGCGGGCTCTTCCTTCTCGGCTGCTTCCCGGGCGAGCTCGGCGGCGATCTCCTCGGGGCTGGCCTCGGCGGCCGGAGCCGTCTCGGCGACCGGGGCGACCGGACGCGCACCCGGCAGGAGCTCGTCCTCGTCGGCGTCGGGCTCGAAGGACAGGGCCGCGCCACCGGCGAGGGCCGCGACCAGCTCGTTCGACGCGGACTCGTCGTACTCCGGCTCGGTCGCCATCGCGACCTCCGGCTCGGGCTCGCTGGCACGCGCGGCGCGCTCCTGCTGACCCTCGATGCAGGCGTCGGCGATCAGGGTGCACAGCAGCCGGATCGCGCGGATCGCGTCGTCATTGGCCGGGATGATGTGATCGATCTCGTCGGGATCGACGTTCGTGTCGCCGGTCGCGACGACGGGCAGCTCGAGCTTGTTCGCCTCGGTGACCGCGATCCGCTCGCGGTGCGGGTCGATGATGAAGATCGCGCCGGGGACGCGCTTCATCTTGCGCATCCCGCCGACCGTCAGGGTCAGCTTGTTCATCTCGTCGGTGAGCTTGGCCGCTTCCTTCTTCGTCATCCGCTCGAAGTCGCCGGCCTGCTGACGGGCCTCGAGCTGCTCGAGCAGCGAGATCCGCTTCTTGATCGTGCTGAAGTTGGTCAGCATGCCGCCGAGCCAGCGCTTGTTGACGAACGGCTGGCCGGCCCGGGTCGCCTCCTGGGCGATCGGCTCCTGGGCCTGCTTCTTCGTGCCGACGAAGAGGACGTACTCGCCATGGGCGACGGTCTCGCGGACGAAGGCGAGCGACGACTCGAGGTGCTTGACCGTCTGGGCAAGGTCGATGATGTGGATGCCGTTGCGCTCGGCAAAGATGAAGGGCTTCATCTTCGGGTTCCAGCGGCGGGTCTGATGCCCGAAGTGGACACCGGCCTCGAGCAGCTGTCGCATGGAAACGTTCGGCACGGGGAGAGGCCTCCTGTCGGTCTTGTTCCTCCGCGGACCTCGTCGCCGGGTCTCCGGTCCTGGTCGCCGCCGCGTTGCCGCGGTCGTCGTCCGGTCCGGCACCGTCCCGGTCGGAACGGTCCGCGTGTGATCTCCGTCGCCGTGCGGCAGTGGCCGGCGGCGCGGGTGGGTGAGCACGGTCCCGGCGGTCCCGGGGCCGCGCGGAGTGTAGCACGGGGCCGATTCCGGGCCGGTCGGGGCGGCCTGACGCGTGCGCGGGGCGCGCGCCACCGTTGATGCACCAGCTGACTCAGATCGGCAGTCGCACGCTCGGCCGAACGCGGATCGCGACCCAGCCATTCACGCCGAGCCCGAATCTGATGCAGCAGGTGACCCAGGGTGCCCCGGACCTCGTCAGAGCGGGATCGCGCGATGGTGGCGGATCCGTGCCGACTCACCCGGCGCGATCGGTGGCTCGACGACGACGAGGTCCACCCGGATCGGCAGCGGCGGCAGCCTGCCGACGTTCGGCAGCCCGTCCTCGAGCAGGCGGCCAATCGCCGCCCGGAGGTGGGCGCGTTTGCGATGGTCGATGCTCTCTTCAGCCAGTCCGAAGGCGCGCGACCGACGCCAGCGAACCTCGACGACCACGAGCTCGGCGGGCGGTCCAGGGTCGACGGCCACGATATCGAGCTCGCCCCGGCCGACCCTCAGGTTGCGGGCCATGATCGTCCAGCCCTGACGAGCGAGACCAGCGGCGACCTCCGACTCCGCATCGTCGCCGCTGGCCTGGGCGTCGGTCCGCATCGAGCGCACCCTACGCCCGACCGATCACCCCGGACTTATCCGGCGACCGGCTCCAGCGGCGCATCGTCGAAGGCAACCATGTCCAGTGCCGCCAGATCGGCCGCGTCGAGCATCGCGTCGTCGGCCATGACGGACACGGACTCACGATCCAGCAGCTCGTGGGTGTCGGGCGAGGCGCCCGGGTCGCCGAGAAGATCGAAGTCGAGCTGATCGCCGGCGAGCGTCCGCTGCAGGGCGAGGAACGAGCGGCGGTGGAACGGGGTCAGGCCCATCGCCCGGATCGCGAGGCGGTGGTCGAGGGTGGCGTACCCCTGGTTGTGCTCCCAGCCGTAACCCGGGTAGCGGGCGGCGAGCAGGCTCATCATCCGATCGCGGACGACCTTCGCGACCACCGATGCGCAGGCGATCGAATAGACCTTGGCGTCACCGTCGACGATGTTCGTGTACGGCCCGACGAGGGCCTCGAAGCCCGCGATCCGGTTGCCGTCGACCATGACGTGCTCGTGCCCGCCGAGCCGGGCGATCGCCCGGCGCATCGCGAGATGAGTCGCGTGGTAGATGTTCAGCTGGTCGATCTCGCGAACCGAGGCGGCACCGGCCCCGACCGCGACGGCCCGCGCCAACCTGGCGCTGGGTCGGTCGGCTTGAGTCCCGGGGACTGAATTCACGAGCCAGCGAGCGAGACACCAACCCGAGATCGACGGAACCGACGTCCGGCCAAGCGTGCCATACGGTCAGGCGAGTCTC
>DATAIW010000265.1:0-5568 GCA_036262455.1 Candidatus Limnocylindrales bacterium
GCCGTACCTGTCCTACGCCGCGAAAATCGAGCCGAACCCCGAGGCCGGTACGGTCCGCGTCAACCGGATCAGCCCGACCGGCTTCGAGATCCTCGAGGCACCGATGCCCGCCCTCGTCGTCGCGACGCAGGCCCTCGGCGAGCCGCGTTACCCGTCGTTGAAGGGCATCATGGCCGCCCGCTCGAAGACCCTCGAGACGAAGGCCGTCGCCGATGTCGCCGTGGGCGATGCCGCGGTCGGCGGCGCTGTCGCGACGACCGCCGTCCTCGGGTCGGAAGCGCCGCCGCCCCGCGCTGCGACCCGGGTGATCCGCGAACCGGCCGAGGAGGCCGCCCGCCAGGTCGTCGACTTCCTCGCTCAGCGGAGGATCATCTGATGGGGGCGGCTTCGCCGATCTGGGTCCATGGCGAGATCGCCGCGGATGGAACCCTGGCGAAGATCAGCACCGAGGTCGCGACGCTGGCGCGGGCGCTCGGCGAGGCCGGCGGCCGGGACGTCGTCGGTGTCGTGGCCGGCGCCGATCCGACCGCCGCGGCCACGGAGCTCGCCGCGTTCGTCCCGCGCGTCCTCGCGGTCACGGCGCCCGCCACCGCCGACAACGCGGCGGGCGCGATCGTCGGCCAACGCCTGACCGCCTTGATCGAACGTGACCAGCCGGCGTTCCTGCTGACCGGGGCCGGACCCGAGGGCCGCGACGTCGCGGGCGTGGTCTCGGCCCTGACCGGTTGGGGCGTGCTCGTCAATGCGGTCGGCGTGGCGTGGGATGACGGTCCGGTCGTGTCGATGAGCGTGTTCGGCGGCCGGCTCACGACGACGAGCCGTCTCACGGGCGACCAGGGCATCATCACCGTCCGGCCAAACGTCGTGACCGCCGAGCCGGCGGCCTCGACAGGCACGGTCGAGGCGACGACCGTCGACGGCGCTCTCGCGCTGCCGCTGGTCCGGATTCTCGATCGGGTCGAGGCCGCCGGCGTCGCCGCCCCGATCGAGGAGGCACGGATCATCGTCGCCGGAGGCCGGGGGGTGGGTGGTCCGGACGGCTTCAAGGTCGTCGAGGAGCTCGCCGCGGCGCTCGGCGGTGCCGTCGGCGCGACCCGCGCGGCCGTCGACTCCGGCTGGATCCCGTACGCCCAGCAGATCGGCCAGACCGGCAAGATCGTCAAGCCCGCCCTGTACCTCGCGCTCGGCATCTCCGGGGCAATTCAGCACAAGGTCGGCATGCAGACGGCCGGCACGATCGTCGCCGTCAACCGCGACCCGGACGCCCCGATCGCCGAGTTCGCCGATGTCGTCGTGATCGGCGACCTGTTCGAAGTCGCTCCCGCCCTCCTCGCCGCCCTCCGCGCCCGGGCCGGCTGAGGCGGCGGGCAAGGCGAGCCGGGTCGACCGGGGCCGGACGGACGACGACGTGCAACCTCTGCTCGTCCTGCCGCTGCTCGCATTCCTCATCCTGCTGACCCTCTTTCTCCTCATCCTTCGGCGGGCCGGCCGCTTCGTCACCGCGACCCGCGACGCGGAACGCTTCCGTCGCCAGGCCGGCGATCTGGCCGGCCGGGTCGAGGTGTCCCTCGGCGAGATCTGCGGTCGGATCGACGCCGTGCGGCGCGGCCAGCTCGGGGCGGACCAGGTGGCGGACGACCTGACCGCATCACTCGACGCGGTCAGGCGTTACGCCGAGGAGGCGCGCGGCTTCCATCCGCCGGCCGACGGCATCGCGATCCGCAACGAGATCGTGGCGGCGCTCGAACGGTCTGCCCGGGCGCTGGAGATGGTCGAGCATGGCCGGTCGATCCAGGCGTCGGCCCGGTCGGGCGGTCGCGAGATCGAGGCTCAGACCGCGATCAAGCGGGGTTACCTCAACGTGCTCCACGCCCGCGAATCGATCGCCCACGAAGCAAAGGCGGCGAGGGACCTCTCGGCGACGGACGAAGCGAGCCGCTTCCAGCGCCGCAACGCCTGAATCGCGCCCGGACACCCGCTATGTAGTGGTATCATCGGCGGACACCACAAGTGGTAGTGGTGCGAGCCATCAGGAGCCCGGATGCGTTGTCCTCATTGCGGTGAGCGCGAGACGCGCGTCGTCGACTCGCGCGACCTCGACGACTCAGCGACGATCCGCCGTCGCCGCGAGTGCTCCGCCTGCGCGACCCGGTTCACGACCTACGAGCGGGTCGAAGCCGCTCGCCTCGTCATCGTCAAGCGCGACGGCGGTCGCCAGGAGTTCGATCGCGAGAAGCTCGCCTCCGGCCTGCGCAAGGCCCTGACCCGGCGTCCGGTCGCCGACGACGCCGCCGACAAGGCCGCCGACGAGATCGAGGCCGAGCTTCGTTCCCAGGGGACCACCGAGGTCGACTCGTCGCGCGTCGGTGCGCTCGCGATGGCGAAGCTCCGCGAGCTCGACCAGATCGCCTACATCCGGTTTGCCAGCGTCTACCAGAGCTTCGACGACCTCGAGGCGCTCAAACGCGAGGTCGACAGCCTGTTCGAGGAGCGCGGCCCGGAAACCTTCGGGAAGGGCGGCAAGTGAGCGTCCTCTCCGACCGCGACATCCGCGCCGCGCTCGAAGCCGGTGACGTCGCCATCCGGCCGTACGATGCCGCCGATCTTCAACCCTCGTCGGTCGATCTTCACCTCGATCGATCGTTCCGGGTCTTCCGCAACAACCGCTATCCGTACATCGACGTCCGCGCTCCGCAGCCGGACCTGACCGAGCTCCTTACGATCAACGACGACGAGCCCTTCGTCCTCCATCCGGGCGAGTTCGTCCTTGGCCAGACCCTCGAGTGGGTCGAGCTCCCGAACGACCTCGTGGCCAGGCTCGAGGGAAAGTCGAGCCTTGGCCGTCTCGGCCTCCTGATCCACTCGACGGCGGGCTATGTCGATCCGGGCTGGAAGGGCAATCTGACGCTCGAGTTGTCGAACGTCGCCAACCTCCCGATCGCGCTGTACTTCGGGATGAAGATCGGCCAGATCTCGTTCTTCAAGATGAGCTCGCCGGTGGAGCGGCCGTATGGCTCGCCGTCGCTCGGGTCCAAGTACCAGGGCCAGTCAGAGCCGACTGCATCGGCGTTCCACCGCGACTTCACCGGGCCGCGCGTGCCGTCCGCGACGGAGACCGAGCGACGGGACTGAACGACGCGGTCGACTGGCGGCGCGACCTCGGCGGCGGGATCTCGGTCGCCGTCATCCAGGCCGGGACGTTCCGCTCCGACGCGGGCGCCCTCTTCGGGCCGGTCCCGCGCCTCCTGTGGGATCGCTGGGCGCGCGACGAGCTCGACCCGGAGAACCGCCTCCTCCAGGCGTTGAACTGTCTGCTGATCGAGACGCCGGCCGGGCGCGTCCTCGTCGAAACCGGGATCGGCGATCGCCTCGACCACAAGAACCGGGCGATGCGCGGCTACGAGGGCCCGTGGATCGTCCCGGCTCTGCGGACCGCCGGGTTCGACCCGACCTCGGTCGATGTCGTCGCACTGACCCACCTCCATTTCGACCACGCCGGCGGACTCCTCGCGGGCGACGGCTCGCGGGCCTTCCCGAACGCCTCGATCGTCGCTCAGCGGGCCGAATGGGAGATCGCCCTCGGCGACAATCCACGCCTCGTCGCCAGCTATGTCCAGCCCGAGCTCCAGCTCGTCCGCGACTGGGGAGCGGAGGGCTGGGCCGACGGCGAGCGTGAGCTGCTGCCGGGCGTCTCGGTCCTCCCGACCGGCGGTCATTCGGCCGGCCACCAGGCGATCGTCGTCCGCGCGCCGGGTGCCGCGCCGCTGGCGTTCTTCGGCGACCTTGCGATGCGGCCGTGGAGCGCCAACCCGCGCTGGGTCACGGCGTTCGACGACTTCCCGCTCGACTCCGTGGTCGTGAAGGGCTCGCTCTTCGCCCGCGCCGCCGACGAAGGCTGGACCGTGGTGCTGTCGCACGAGAAGGCACATCCGGTCGGACGCCTCGTCCGCGACCGGGATCGCTTCCTCTACGAGGCGGAGTAGGGACCGTCTGCTCGACGCCGCGGCCTCCGTTCGGCGCGTCAAAGGACGTATCCCGGCGGCCGTCATGAGTCCTGGACGGTTGATGACTTCCGGCAGGTATCAAGGCGCCCTGCCTCGGCCTAGGTTGTGCTCAGACAGACGGACCGCCGGACAACGAAACCTGAGTCCGGTGCCGCGTAGTCCAGACGGCGGGACGCCGAACGGCTACGGAGCCGGCATTGATGCCGCCTCGGCGGTCCGTCTTCTTCCTGTCCGCGACGACCTCAGCCGGCCGCCTCGTGCGCGCCGGCTTCGCTGTGTTCCTGGGCTGCCGGTGCGACTCCGGGTCGAGAACCGTCGTCGCCCGACTCGACAGTTCGACTACGGCGCGGGTGAGCGCGATGCCGACGGAGACGTCGACGCGCCGGGGTTGCCCGATGGCGCCGGCACGCTCGACGCGAGGGTCGGTTGGGACGGTGACGGCAGGATCGCCTCGACCTGGGCGACCGCCGCGGCCTCGCGCAACGGCGCGAGGACGAATGAGCGGACCGCTCCGTCGGGGCCGATGAAGATCTGGGTCGGCAGGCCGGGCGGCCGGTACAGGGCGTAGATCTCGCCCGTGACGTCGGCCGCGATCGTGTAGCCGAGCTGGTATTTCGCAGCGTAGGCGGCAACGTTCGCCGCGCTCGTCTCCTGGACGCTGATCCCGATCACGACGAGACCGCGGTTCCGGTAGCGGTCGGCGAGGTCCCGCAGGATCGGCGTCTCCGCCTGGCACGGCGGACACCATGACGCGAAGAAGTTGATCCAGACCGCCTTCCCGCGGAGGTCGGCGAGGCGGACCGGGTTGCCGAGGATGTCCGTCAGCTGGAACGTGCTGCCGTCGGCTCGCACGGCCTCGAGCTCCGGGGCGATCTGGCCCGGCCGGACGCCGATCCGGGCGTTCGGATCGAGGACGTACTGGGTCGCCTGCGGATCGTTGGGTCCGACTGGAGTCGCCGACCCGAGCGGCGTCGTGACGACGACCAGGAGAACGCCGACGACGAGGATGACCATGGCCCCGGCCAGTAGCTGGCGCCCGCCGAACGGCCCGATCAGCCCGCGCTTCGGCGGGCGATGGGTGAACTCCGGACGAGCGGTCACGAACGGTCAGATCGCGCTGTTGAACGGAACGTACTGGGGCAGCAGGCGGAGCCAGTCGAAGATCATCGCCAGGCCGATCGCGACCACGAGCAGGCCACCGACGATCGACACGGCGCGGCCGTGGCGGACCAGCGGCCGCAGGAGGGCCGGCGCGCGGTCATAGACGAGGGCGATCGCGATGAACGGCAGCCCGAGCCCGGCCGTGTAGGCGAGGAGGAGGATCACGCCCTGGCCGGCGGTCGCCGACGCCGAGGCCAGCCCCAGGATGCCGCCCAGGATCACCCCGATGCACGGCGTCCAGCCGATCGCGAAGATCGCCCCGAGCCCGAAGCTGGCGAGCCAGCCGCCGCGGCTGCTGACGATCCGGCCACCGAGCCGGTCGCCGAAGCCCGGTCCACCGGCCGGAGCGAAGGACATCGAGCCCGTCGTCGTCGCGACCGAGGCGGACGCCCCGGCATCGAGC
>DATAIW010000266.1:0-9750 GCA_036262455.1 Candidatus Limnocylindrales bacterium
CGTCGATCACCGTCCGGAGCGCCCGCAACCGCGTCGCCGTCGCCGCCCCGTTCGTGGCGAGGATCCCGGCGCCCATCGTCGGGTCGCCGCGAGCGAGGCGGGTCATCCCCGCCCAACCCCCGGCGGCGAGGTCCCGAGCGACCGGCCACTCCGGCTGCGCGGTCATCGCCTCGACGAGGGCGGCCGAGATGACGAGCGGCAGGTGGCTGATCGCCGCCACCGCGGCATCGTGGTCCTCTGCTGTCAGGACCATCGGACGGGCGCCACACGCGGTCGCGAGCGCGGTCACCCGGGCATCGGCGGCTGCGTCCGGTGGGTCCGCGTTCACGATCACCCACGGCCGGTCGCGCACGAGGTCCGGATCCGCGGCCGCGTAGCCCGCGGTCTCGCGACCGGCCATCGGGTGCCCACCGACGAACCGCAACCCGTGCGAACGGGCTCGCTCGACGATCGCGGCTTTCGTGCTCGCCACATCGGTGATCACTGCATCGCGGGCGAGATCGCCGGCCAGCACCCCGGCCAGCTCGTCGATCAGCTCAAGGCAGGCCAGCGGTGGCGCGGCCAGCACGACCAGGTCGGCGTCGCGGATTGCCTCCGCCACCGTCGCGGCGGCAACGATCCCGTCGGCCCGAGCAGCGCGCGGCGCGGTCCCGGACGGCGTCCAGGCGGAGACGCGGCTCACGAATCCGGCGACCGACGCCGCGCGAGCGATCGACCCACCGATCTGACCCAGGCCCAGGAATGCGAGTTGCACGCCGCGAGTATGTCAGTCCGATCGACGACGCTGGTATCCTCGACGAGACGCATGCCGCAAGTCGCTGGAGGGAATCGTGACTTCGGAGCCCAAGCGGATCCGCGTCCTCTTCGTGGAGGACCACCGTCTGTTGGCCGACGCTCTGTCGGCCCTCGTCGCCCGGGAGCCCGACATCGAGGTCGTCGGCGTGGCCGGCACCGTTGCGGATGCCAAGCTGATGGCACGGGAACGACTCGACGTCGTCCTCATGGACTACCACCTCCCGGACGGAACCGGCGCGGAAGCAACCCGCGCGATCAAGGCGCGCTGGCCGGCTGCCCGGATCGTGATGGTCACCGCCCTCAGCGACGATGAGACCGTCCTCGAATCGATCCAGGCCGGCGCCGACGGCTATCTCACCAAGGACCGCGCCGCGGAGGACGTCGTCCAGGCCATCCGAGCCGCCCATGCCGGCGAAACGCTCCTGCCTCGCTCGGTGATCGTCGAGATCGCCCGGCGCGTGGCGGCGGCCCGCGAGCGTGGCGACGAACGGCGGATCGCCGAGCCACTGACCCCGCGCGAGCTGGAGGTCCTCCGCGCCCTGACCGAAGGCCTCTCGACGCCGGATATCTGCGACCAGTTGTTCATCGCCCCGAACACCCTGCGGACCCACGTCCAGAACATCATGGGCAAGCTCCGGGTCCACTCCAAGCTCGAGGCGGTCGCGTTCGCGCTCCGCTATCGGCTGGTCGAGCCGCCCCGACCCGACGACGCCGTCCCGACCTGACGTGCGCCGGACCGGACGGGGCCGCGCCGACCCTCGCGAACGTCAGGAACCGGCAGGCTTGCGCCGTCGCGCCTGGCGCCGCTCCTCCGCTCGACGTTCCTTCGTCTTGGGCGGTCCCGGGTCGTCGGCCGGGTTCTGGCGGCGGACGTACCCGCGCCGCTCGACATCACGGCGCTCATCGTTGAGGAACGCTCCGCAACGCGGGCAACGTCGCTCCTCGGCGAAGAGCGACTCGATCGGCGCCACGGTGTAGATCTGGCGGCCACACGATCGGCAGGCAAGCTTCGGCATCCGCGCATCGTAGTCGACGCCCGTCGCCGCGGGCTGCGACCGCCCTGCCTGGCCGACCCGTTCAGGGGCCTGCCGTTTACGTCGGATGGGGGATGTGCTCGCAGGCCGCCGAGACGAACAATCCGGCTTGGGTTCGCCCTCAGGGCGACCGGCCGGTCACTCGGGCAGGTGGCCGCTCAGCGGGCCGCTTCGCTCCCCCCGGAGCGGCCCGCTCCCCACCTCCACGGTTCTCCCGGTCAGGCTTGACCGTGGACGCGGCGGTCGCGACGACGACCCGTGCGCGACCTTGATGCGCGAACGAGTCGGCGCGAGGCAAGGACGAACCGGGTCCGGATCGCAGCCGCCAGGCCGCCGAGGGCGAGCGGGAGGACCACGACCATCCCGTTCGAACCGGCGGCCTTGCCGTGCGCCACCGGCGTGCAAGGGCGAGCGGGTGGTGGCGAGACCTTGTTGTGACCGGGCGGTCCGCTCGTGTCACCGGGGCATGGCGGCCGTGGCTTGTGGACCTTGCCGACGACCGGCTCCGGCGTGGGCGTCGGATGGACGGTCGGACGGGGCGTCGGCTGGACGGTCGGAGTGGGCGTCGGATTGACGGTCGGACGGGGCGTCGGATGGACGGTCGGAGTGGGCGTCGGATTGACGGTCGGACGGGGCGTCGGATGGACGGTCGGACGGGGCGTCGCGACGATCGGACTCTGGTCCGGGGCGGTCGCGCCGGGTGTCGGGGTCGGGATCTCGGCGACGATCGGGCCCTCGGTCGGCACGGCGGACGATGCGGACGGTTGGGCCGACGGCTCGGCGGAGGACTGGTCCGACGGCTGGGACGATGGCTCGACGACCGACGCGGTGGGCTCAGGGACGACCGCGGAGCTCGTCGGCGTCGGCTCGACGGCTGGAGACGGAGACGCAGTCACCGCAACGGGTGACGGACGCGGACTGCCGACGATCCCGGCCACTTCGCCGCTGGGTCCGGCAGGAACCACGAACCCTGCAGTCAGCGCGACGGTCGCGAGGATGAGATTCAGGAGCCCCAAGGCGACGACCAGGCGTGCGCGCTGAGCGGTGGTCACGACGTGTTGTGGGCCCCCTGGCGTTCGTCTCCGGGTCTGCGCTCCGGACCACCCGATGGTAGCACCGGCGACCTTCTCTGCGCCCGGTCGGGCGCCCAGCGCAACGGATCAGCGCGTCGCGTCCGACCCGGAGCGGCCTCAGCCCAGAGCGACATCGGCTCGATCGATATAGCGCGCCCGGCCCGATCCGGTGATGCTCTCGAACAGCACGACCCGCTCGATCGGCGACTCGATCGCCAGCTCTGCTGCGGCCGCCCGGAGGGCCGCGACGGTCGCCGGTCCGGCGCGCACGCCGTCGGCCCGTGCCAGCGTCAGGTGGGCCCGAAACGGACGCCGCTCCCGCTCCCAGCCGAGGTCGGCGAGGGCGTCGTCGAGGCGCGCCGCGAGCCCGGCCAGATCGTCGACCCCACGGTCCAGGTCGAGCCACAGGGTCCGCGGCCGTCCGACCGGCGGGAAGGCATCGGCGCCGGCGACCCGGATGGCGAAGGGGGCGACCCCGGCCGCGGTGGTGGCCACCGCAGCGGCCACGTCCGCGACACGGGATTCCGGCGTCGGCCCGAGGAACCGGAGGGTGATGTGGAGCCCGTCGAGGCGGACCCAGCGGACTCCCCGCCCTTCCGGCTCATCGGCCCGGATGCGCTCGACGACCTCGGCGACGGCGGCCCGCGCCGATTCGCTCAACGGGACGGCGACGAAGAGCCGCGGTTCCTCGTTCAAGCGTGGCGGTCGGACGCGGCCGTCCGCTCCGCACGCCAGGTCGCGCGGTCGGCCTCCAGCACCCGACGGGCGCGGGCGGCATCGCGCCAGCCGACGACGTCGGTCTCCTTGTCCTCGAGCATCTTGTAGGTGTCGAAGAAATGCTCGATCTCGACGAGGCGATGCGGCCGGACGTGCTCGAGGTCCTCGACGTGGGCCTGGTGCGGATCCGCGACCGCGACGCACAGCACCTTGAAGTCCTCGCCCTTGTCGTCGCGCATCTCCAGGCCGCCGATCGGTCGGGCCCAGACGCGACAGCCGGGGAAGGTCGGCTCGTCGATCAGGAGGAGGGCGTCGGTGTGGTCGCCGTCGCCGGCCCGCGTGTCGGTGATGAAGCCGTAGTCGAAGTTGTAGTGGACGGCCGAGGCGAGCACCCGATCGAGACGGAAGACGTCGGCCGCCTCGTCGTACTCGTACTTGTTGCGGCTGCCGCGGGGGATCTCGACGACGACCTCGACCACGCTCGGGAAGTCGTTCGCGCTGGGACTCATCGGATCGGCCTGCCACCCATCGTCGGAGTGTAGCCGCGGTGTCCGAAGGCTGCGGTTCGCGGGGCTCTCAGCGGTCCCCACTCGGCCCCGCGCGGCGCGCACGGAAACGCCCGAAGGAACCGACTGCCAAACGGGTTCGATCGTGGAAGCAACCAGCCTTGATGTGATCGCGGCCGGCCAGCTCCCGGACCGGCGGTCACGGAGCGGGCGCGCCTTGCGGCTCGTCCGACCGGACCGGCGGCGCTGCGCGGGTCGCCCCTCGCCTCGCCTGTCCGTTTGCGTTGGCCCCTTCGGGCAAGACGAACCATATGCCCGGGCCCACCTGGCCACAACGGGCTTATCCACGAACTTCGGCGGCCCGCCCGCCCAGTCATCCACGAAACAGCGAGGCATGTTGACGAAATGTGGAAACACTGGCGGGGCGGACGTGCTAGGAGAGGCTCTCGCGCGATCGGCGGCGATCAGGGCCGGGGCGATGCGGTCTCGATCGCCAGCAGGAGTGCCACGTCCGGCGGCAGCCGGTGCGGGGCGTCGGGGTACCACAGGGCGGTCAGTTTCCACGCGACATGGACATTGGCCGTCGCGTCGACCTGCGTTGCCACGCTGAACGGAATGTCGACCTGGCAGCTCGAGCGACCGTCGCACTCGACGGCGACGACGGCGCTGTCGAGGTCGTCGACCCGGCCGCTCGGCACCGATTCGTACGCCGCGCCGAGGCCACCGGCGGAAGAGCCAGCGCCGAGCGCGAGGTCGAGCGTCTGGACCGGTCCGGTCGAGGTCGTGGTGACCTCGAAGCGGAGCTGAAGCTGGCCGCTGATCGGCCCGTCGACCTGAGCGAGCCGGGTCGCGTCGAGGGTGACCGTCGCGTTGCGTCGGCCGGGCACCCTGGGGGCGATGTCGAAGGCTCCGGTCTCGGACGCCGTGAGACGGGGCGCCGATGGGTCGATCGCCGTCGATCCCAGCAGCCGGGCGGCCAGCGGCTCCGGCGGCGCAGCGCCGACCGGTCCGTAGGCAACGAGATCGATCGACCACGTCACGTCCTTCGCCAGGTCGCCGGGTCCGCCGGGCAGGATCGCGTCGAGTCGGAGAGGTGTCGGACAGCCGGTCGTTCCTGCGCATCTGTCCGGATAGATCGGATGTCGGCCGATCGATCCACTCGCCAACGGCTGCTCGCGACCCGGCATGCCGACCTGGACAATCGCAGGCCGATCGCCGGCGACCGCGGGCGCGCCGGGCGCGGTCACGGTCAGGAACGCCAACCAGGTCCGCTCGGCGCCGGCCCCCGCCAGCCCGGGCGGTTGATCGATCTCGAGGTCGCGGCTCGCGAGCGGATGATCACGATCGAGATGGATCGTCTCCGGCGCCAGGCTCGCCCGTGCCAGCTCGACCGCCGGCCGCGTGGTCACGTCGTCGGCGGCCACCTCGAGGCGCCCGTCGGCGGGTGCGGCAGATGGCCGTTCCGGGCCGTCGGACCGGAACTCCGCGCTCGCGTGCCAGGACACGACGGCGTCCTCGGCCGTGGGATCGACCAGGACCGCGGTGATCCGGTAGTGACGCGCGCAGGCATCGTCGGGCGGGCAGCCGGCGTCGAGGCGGACGGAGACCGACGGAGCGGAGCCGAGCGAGACCGAAGAGGCGGGATCGTCGAGGGGCACGATCGTGACGATTGCCGGCCCGGCGGGCGCGCTGCCCACCGGATCCGACGCGACCTGTCCGGTGACGACCGAGCCCTTGAGCCCGCGCAGGACGGCGTTGGCCTGGATCGTCACATCGACCGACGCGATGGGCCGCTCGGCCGTGAGATGGAGCTCGCCCTCGGCATGCGCCGTCGCCAGGGGCGGTGGCGGCGGGCTGGGCGAGGTCCCGGCGACGGCAAGCCCGGCGAGGAGCAGGACCAGGAGACGCGCCAATCGGCGATCCACCGGTCGGGCAACGACCGACCCGAAGACCCCGGCGAACTGCGGCTCGCCCATCCTCGGCACCCCCGCGCCGCATCGGCGGCGCTAGTCGTTGTAGAGACGTTCCTCGATCCTCGGGCGAATGGCGTCGCGGAGCTCCGCCTTCGACCTCGGAGAGCTAATCGTTGTACAACCGCTCTTCGATCAGTTTTTCCTGAACCGTCCGGCCGTTCGGGTCGAAGCAGGAGAACTCGAAGTGCTTCTCGAACTCGAGGTCGACGTTGTCCTGGCCACCGCGGTTCTTCTCGACCGAGATCACGACCCAGTCGCGGAAGCGCTGCGCCTGGTACGGGTTGAACTCGATGTTGACCTTGGCGACGATGTGGTACTTCTCGTTGAGGATGAGGATGATGTCGGCCTCGTAGTTGATCGCCGACGAGCCACGCAGGTGGTAGTTGCGCAGACGGGAAGCCTTCAGGCCCTCCTTGTCGGCGGCCACGATGGCGATCATCGGCACGTCTTCGGACAGGGCGACGTCCTTGAGCCCGTTGACGACGTACGTGACCTTCTCGGTCTCGCTGTTCGGCTCGGGCAGCTGGGGCACCTTCTGGAGATAGTCGACGAAGACGACGAGGCGCCGATCGCCCGACAGGCGGCGATGCTCCTGGACGAGCTTGCGGATGTTGTCGACGGTGCTCGCGGTCTGCGAGCCGCGGAGCAGGAACAGGTTCTGGCCGTACCGAGCGATCCTGTCGAGCGACGGGCGAAGCCGCGGGTTGCTTGCGAGCTGGGCCACGCCGCCACCCTCGGCCATCCACGTCCCGAGGATCTCCTTGCGGACGTCCTGGATCTTGATCGCACCGGTCTTGTGGGGCAGGTGGGCGAGGGCCGATTCCATCGCGATCATGCGATTGAGGAGGTACTGCTCGTCGTGCTCGAAGCAGATGTACAGGACGTTGGCCTGGCCACCGGACGCGATGTTGCGCGCCATCTGGAGCGCCATCGTCGTCTTGCCCGTGCCCTGGGCGCCGCCGATCAGGAGCAGCTCACCGGCCCGGAGGCCGGTGCCGATGGTCTTGTCGAGCGGGGTGAAGCCGAGCGGAACGGGCTGGTACTCGCTCACCCGACCGGTCGTCACCTTGTCGTTGAGGTCGACGAGCACATCGAGCGCCGAACGCGGCACCATGCTCCCGGTGTCGGCGTCGAGGCGCCAGCTCTGGGCCGCGGCTGTGGGTTCGGCGGTGTCGGTCACGCTCGCTCGTCCTCCCGGTCAACGAATTCGGTGTGCATCGTAGCACCGCGTTCGAGCCCGACAGCCGCCCGAAAGCCGACGCCGGGTGACCCGAAGGTCCTATCGCGGTGCGATCTCCACGTGGTCTCGTCCGCCACCCGACTCAGCTGCGCAGCCCCACCGTGCCGACGGCGGCGACCTCGTCCCACATCCGGGCGATGGTCCGGATGCCGGTCTCGTAGTTGTCGAGATCCATCCACTCGTTCGGGGCGTGGGCACGCTGATCGGGCGGATCGAAGCCGAGCAGGACGACCGGCAGGTCGAGGGTCGCCTCGAACGTGGCGCAGACCGGGATCGAGCCGCCCTCGCGAATGTAGACCGGGGCCTGGCCGAAGGTCGCCTCCAGCGCCCGGGCCGCCGCCTGGGTCGCGGGATGATCGATCGGGGTCAGGCTGGGGCGACCGCCGCCGAGCTGGCGGACGTCGACCCGGACGCCGGCCGGCGCCATGGCCAGGATGTGGTCGCGGAACGCGGCGAAGATCCGATCGGGATCCTGCGCCGTCACCAGCCGGCAGCTGATCTTGGCGTGGGCGTGGGCCGGGATGATCGTCTTGCTGCCCTCGCCCTGGAAGCCGCCCCAGAGGCCGTTGACGTCGAGGGTCGGGCGGGAGCCGCGTCGCTCCAGGGTCGAGTAGCCGCGCTCGCCGTGGAGCTCCGGCAGGCCGAGACGAGCGAGGTAGTCGGCCTCGTCGAACGGCAGCGCGTCGACCATGGCCCGTTCGTCCGTGGTGAGCTCGACGACATCGTCGTAGAAGCCGGGGACGAGGATCCGGCCGTCCTCGTCCTTGAGCCCCGCGATGATCCGGGCGAGGGCGTTGGCAGGGTTCTCGACCGTGCCGCCGTAGCCGCCGGAATGGAGGTCGACCGCGGTCCCGGTCACGTCGACCTGGGCGTACATCATCCCGCGCAGGGCGATCGTGATCGACGGGATGTTGCCCTCGAAGAAGCCGGTGTCGCTGATCAGGGCGAAGTCGGCCGTGAGGCGGTCGCGGTTGGCGGTCAGCCACGCGTCGAGGTTGACCGAGCTCGACTCCTCCTCGCCCTCGAAGACGAACCTGAGGTTCACCGCGAGTCGCCCGCGGGTCGCGAGCAACGCCTCGGCCGCGCGCAGGTGGAGGTGGAGCTGGCCCTTGTCGTCGGCGACGCCGCGGCCGAGGATCCGGTTGCCCACCACGACCGGCTCGAATGGTGGCGAGGTCCAGAGCTCGAGAGGATCGACGGGCTGGACGTCGTAATGGCAGTAGACGAGCACGGTCGGCGCGTCGTCAGCGTGAAGCCAGTCGGCGTACACGAGCGGATGGCCGCCGGTCTCGGCAACCTCGACGTGCTCCATGCCGATCCGCTCGAGATCGGCTGCGATCCACTCCGCGGCACGCCGGCAATCCGGGGCGTGCGCGGGGAGGGCCGAGATGCTCGGGATCCGGACGAATTCCTTGTACGACTCGAGGCGTTCCGCGGCATGCGCCGCGAGAAAGTCCTCGAGGGCCTGGTCGGTGGCGGTCGTCATCGTCATGACCCGATGGTATCGGCTGGGCCGCGATCGAGCCGGGCCGCCAGCGGGGCGCAACGCCAGCCCGGGAACGGACGACCCCGGGCGTTCCGGCCCGGGGTCGCCAATGTGCGGGAGAAGCCGTCGGCGGATCAGGCCGGGGCGGGGTTCGGCGCCGGCAGCGTGCCGGGCGTCGGCTGGTTCGGACCGACCACGGTCGGCGGGGTCTCGCGCGAGTTGGGCTTCGGCGGCAGGTCCGAGAAGAGCGCCTCGAAGCCGTCACCGTCGACGGTCTCCTCGGCGACGAGCTTCTCGGCCAGCGCGTTGAGCTTGTCGCGGTGGGTGACGAGGACGTCCATCGCCCGCTCGTAGGCGTGATCGATGATCGCCCGGACCTCCTCGTCGATCGTCTTCGCGACCTCGTCGCTGTAGTCGCGCTGCTCGCCCATCGAGCGACCCAGGAAGATCATCTCGTCGCGTTTCCCGAACGAGAGCGGACCGAGCTTGTCGCTCATGCCGAACTCGGTGACCATCCGCCGGGCGAGGTCGGTCGCCTTCTCGATGTCGTTGCTGGCGCCGGTCGTCGTGTCGCCGAAGACCAGGCGCTCCGCGGCATTGCCGCCGAGCAGGCCCGCGATCTTGTCCTCGAACTCGGTCTTCGACTGGAGGTAGCGATCCTCCATCGGGAGGGCCATCGTGTAGCCGAGGGCCATGCCGCGGCTGATGATCGTGACCTTGGCGACCGGGTCGCACTTCGGCAGGATCCGCTGGACGACCGCGTGGCCTCCCTCGTGGATCGCGATGATCGCCTTTTCGGCGTCCGAGATGATCCGCGACTTGCGCTCGGGACCGGCGACGATCCGCTCGAGCGCCTCGGTGAACTCGGTGATCCCGATCACCTTCTTGTTGCGGCGCGCGGCCAGGATGGCCGCCTCATTGACGAG
>DATAIW010000267.1:0-2274 GCA_036262455.1 Candidatus Limnocylindrales bacterium
CGTCGGCATCACCACGTCGCTGACGAGGACGTCGATCGTGTGGCGCGAGACGAGCTCGAGGGCCGCGGCGCCGTCGGCCGCCGAGAGCACCGTGTGGCCCGCCCGGGTCAGGAGTTGGACGATGACTTCCCGGACGGCCGGGTCGTCCTCGGCGACCAGGAGCCGCCCGGAAGCCGCGGGTTGAACGCCGCCGACCGTTCGCACGGGCGCGTCCACGACCTCGTCGACCCGCGGAAAGTAGAGCTTGAACGTCGTGCCCATCCCGGGCTCCGAGTAGAGCCAGATGTGGCCGCCGGATTGGCGGACGATACCGTAGATCGTCGCCAGCCCAAGGCCGGTGCCCTTGCCGACCGCCTTCGTGGTGAAGAACGGCTCGAAGATGTGCTCGCGCGTCGCGTGGTCGATGCCGGAACCGTTGTCGCTGACCGACACGACGACGTATTCGCCGGGCGGAACGTCGAAATGCTCGACCGCATCGTCGGGCGCGATCGTCGCGTTGCCGGCCCCGATCACGATCTCGCCGCCGTCGGAGACCGCGTCCCTGGCGTTGACGACGAGGTTCAGGAGGATCTGGTCGAACTGGCCGGGATCGCCGAGAAGCGTGCCGGTGGCGGGGTCGATGACCGTCGTCAGCTGGACCCGCTCGCCGATCAGCCGACGGAGCATCGGATCGAGACCGGCCACGACGGCCTGAACGTCGAGGACCTGCGGCTGGAGGACCTGCTGGCGGCTGAACGCCAGGAGCTGGGCCGTCAGGCTGGCGGCGCGCTCGGACGCATCGCGGATCGCCTCGAGGCTCGCGTGGACCTCGGTCGAGTCGATCGCGCCGCCGGCGACGGAGATGTCGTCGAGCAGGATGTCGACGTGGCCGCGGATGGCCGACAGCATGTTGTTGAAGTCGTGGGCGATGCCGCCTGCCAGCCGGCCGATGCTCTCCATCTTCTGGGCCTGGAGGAGTTCCTGCTGGAGGGACTTCCGGGCGGTGATGTCGACGACGGTCGCGAAGGCGAGGATCCCGTCGGCCGTCCGGACCGGAGAGAGGCTGATCTCGACCGGGAACTCCGAGCCGTTGGCGCGACGACCGGAGAGATCCAGGCCGATGCCCATCGGCCGCGCGGTCGGCTCCTCCATGAACTCCCGGCGCTGGTCGACGTGCCGCTCCCAGACCCGCGAGGGAAGGAGCATCTCGACCGGCTGACCGATCAGCTCTGCCACGTCGAAGCCGAACGTGGCCGCCACCTGGGGGTTGGCGTAGACGACGAGCCCGGATTCGTCGATCGCGAGGACCGCGTTCGGCGACGCCTCCAGCACCGCCCGGAAGCGTCCCTCCGACTCGGCGAGTGCCGCCTCGATCTGCTTGCGGGCGGTGATGTCGACCACGGTCGCCATGACGATCCGACCGGCCGGACCCTGGACCGGCGTGAGGCTGATCTCGGCCGGGAACTCGGTCCCGTCGTGACGCAGTCCGGCCAGCTCGAGGCCGATCCCCAGCGGGCGCTCCCGGGGTCGGTTCAGGAAGTCCCGGCGGTGCTCGATGTGGTCGCCGCGGAGACGGTCCGGGAGGAGGGTCTCGATCGGCCGGCCGACGAGCTCGTCGACACGATATCCGAACAGGGTCGCGGCCTTCGGGTTGATGAAAGTGATCCCGCCCTCGGCGTCGACCGCGACGACCGCGTTCGGCGCGCCATCCGCGATCAGTCGCAGGACGTCGACCAGGCGACCCGGATCGAGCTCGAACGGCCCTTCGGAATTCATTGCCAACCCGCTCGGTCAATCGCGCTGGCTTCGCGCGCTCGATCCACTCCCCACCCCCGGCCGTCCTGTACCCCGAGACCGGGCGATACTAGTCCTCTGTTCGGACGCCGTCGATGATCGAGCGACCTTCGCGACGCCGACGCCGGCGAGGACCGAACCGCCGGCCCACGCGACCGCCAGACGAGGGAACGATGCCGACCTGGGAAGCCACGAGCCACGGCGTCGCCTGGCGCGTCGATCTCGAGCGGGACCGGCTGCTCCCGGGCCGCCTGGTTGCGGGCCAGGTCACGGTCACCGCGGACGGCGAGACGGACGCCCGGCGACTCGTCGTCACGCTGGTCGGGGTCGAGGCATGGCAGCACGAGGAGACGTCGACCAACGCGGGAGGCCATCCGACGACCCGGACCGTGACGTCCACCGCCGAGCTGCCACGGGTCCCGGTCGAGCTGTCCGGCCCGCTGCACCTGGCCCGGGGCGAGACGCGGACCTGGCCGATCGAGCTGCCGGTCCCGCCGCTCG
>DATAIW010000268.1:0-1894 GCA_036262455.1 Candidatus Limnocylindrales bacterium
CACATGCTGATCATCAAGGTGACCTCGCCGGAGGGACGCAGCAAGTACGTGGCCGGCGCGTTCCCCTCCGCGTGTGGCAAGACGAACCTGGCGATGCTCGTCCCGACGCTGCCCGGCTGGCGGGTGGAGACGGTCGGCGACGACATCTGCTGGATGCGGCCCGGCGCGGACGGCCGCCTCTACGCGATCAACCCCGAGGCGGGCTTCTTCGGCGTCGCGCCGGGCACGAACGAGAAGACGAACCTCAACGCGATCCGGACGCTCGATCGCAACTGCATCTACACGAACGTGGCCCTCACCGACGACGGCGACGTCTGGTGGGAGGGCCTCACGGAGACTCCGCCCGCCCACCTGATCGACTGGACCGGCCGCGACTGGACGCCGGATGCCGGCCGCGTGGCGGCCCACGCGAACTCCCGCTTCACGGCGCCCGCCGGCCAGGACCCGGCGATCGCCCCGGAGTGGCAGGATCCAGCGGGCGTGCCGATCGACGCGATCATGTTCGGCGGGCGGCGGGCCACCATTGTGCCGCTTGTCCGCGAAGCGTTCGACTGGACGCACGGCGTCTTCATGGGCTCGATCATGAGCTCCGAGACGACCGCGGCGGCGATCGGCGAGGTTGGGAAGCTGCGCTTCGACCCGTTCGCCATGCTGCCGTTCTGCGGCTACAACATGGCCGACTACTTCAACCACTGGCTGGAGGTCGGCGCCGCCACGCGCCCGGAGCTACTGCCCCGGATCTACTACGTCAACTGGTTCCGGCGCGACGCCGATGGACGGTTCCTGTGGCCGGGCTTCGGCGAGAACAGTCGCATCCTGGAGTGGATCTTCCGGCGCGGCGACGGCGAGGCGAGGGCGACCGAGACCGCGATCGGGTTCCTGCCGGAGCCCGACGACCTCAATACCGCCGGGCTCGACATGGCGCCTGAAGACCTCGCGGAGTTGCTGCGGGTGGACGGCCCCGCCATCGTTGCCGAGCTGCCCCAGTTCGAGCAGCACTACGCGCGCTTCGGCGACCGGCTGCCGGCCTCCCTGCGAACCGAGCTGGACCGGCTCCGGGAGCGCCTCCTCGCGTGACCCATCCAACCGGCAACGCCTGGCTCCCGGCGGGCCTCGACCGCCTGGACCCGGCCCAGCTCGGGGGCCTCGGCGACATGAGCCCGGAGCAGTTTCGAGCGGCCGCCCACGCGACGGTGGACCTGCTCGCGGACTACCTCGAGCACGTCGAGGACTTCGCGATCCTGCCGCCGATCGAGCCGGGCGCGCTGCGCGACCAGCTGCCAGCGAACCCGCCCATGGGCCCGGAGCCGATCGGGGCGATCCTCGCCGACGTGCCGGGTCTCGTGGAGCCGAACGCCACGCACTGGCAGCACCCCGGCTTCCTGGCGTATTTCCCGACGACGGCGTCGGGGCCGGGGATCCTCGGCGAGTTCGTCACGGCGGTGCTGGGCCAGAACCCGATGCTCTGGCGGACCTCGCCGGTCGGGACAGAGCTGGAGGAGGTGATCGTCGGATGGCTCCGTCGGGCGCTCGGCCTGCCCGATTCGTTCGATGGGCTCCTTACCGACACGGCCTCAACGTCGTCGCTCATCGCGATCGCAGCGGCGCGCGAGGCGGCTGGGCTCGACGTGGCCGCCCTCGGCCTTGCCGGACGGCCGGATCTCGGCGCGCCCGTCGTCTACGCCTCGGAGGAGGCCCACAGCAGCATCGAGAAGGCGTGCATGACACTGGGGCTGGGCCGGATCGCCTGCCGCCGGATCCCGACCGACGGCGCGTACGCGATGCGGATCGATGCGCTCGAGGCGGCGCTTGCCGCGGACCGGGCCGCCGGGCGGCTGCCCATCGCTGTCGTGGCGACGATCGGTACCACCTCGTCGACCGCCGTGGACCCCGT
>DATAIW010000269.1:0-4873 GCA_036262455.1 Candidatus Limnocylindrales bacterium
ACGCTTTCCCAGGCGACGCCTTCGTAGACCGCACGGGTCGAATAGCGCCCCAGCGCCGTCCAGCCGACGACGCGGCCGTCGAGCCGGGCGACGAACCGGCAATCGCGGCGATGCGAGGTGTGCCAGTGGGCCCAGTCGGGCACGACCGTCTCGAACGTCGCGATGCCTCCTGCGATGCCCTGGCCATAGATCTCGAGGACGGCGGGGCCGTCAGCGGCGGTCATCGGCTCGATCGACAGGCGTTCGCGGTCCCTCCCCTGCACCGTCAGCCGCTCCGCCCGCGGGCGTCGACCGGCCACTCCTCGACGGATCCGTCGGCCGCGACCGCGACCACCCGGTCGACCAGGTCGATGACCGGGCAGACGTGATTGGGGATGACCGCGACGACCTGGCCCAGGCGCGGTCGATCGACGCCCGGCGGCGCGGCGACCACGCCGTGATAGTCGTTGACGCGCTCGATGACGAGGTCCGGGTAGCCGACGATCGCGCCGAACCCGGTCAGCCAGTCGGCCCGGTCCTTCGTCAGCGCCTTCGCCCCCGCGTCCAGGACGAGCCGCTCGGCGTGGACTGACACGACGGTCGCGACGACCGCGACCGCGCAGCCGTCGGCGCCGATCGCGCCGAGGGCCCATTGCTGACGGTCACCGTAGACGTAGGTCCCGGCGCGCATCTCGTTCACCGCACCGGTTGCCGCGCTGAGCATCGTCGGGGTTGACCCGGCGCTGATCGTGCCAATCGCGAAGCCGTCTCGCCGGAGGGCCTCGGCCGCCACCCCGAGCGAGCGAGCCTCATCGGCGCCGGCGCTGGCCATGCTCCCGATCCGATAGCCGTGCCCGCCGTGGCTGAAGACGCCCTCGACGATGAGGCCGGCCCCGCGTGCCGCCCGGGCGACCTCGACGGCGGCCTCGGGCGAGGCGAGCCCCGTCCGGTGATTGCCCGGATCGATCTCGACGAGGACCGTCAGCGGCCGCTCCGTGCCGGCGACGGCGGCCGCGAGATGGTCCACGCCGCCGACCGAATCGGCGCCCACCCGGAACCGCGACGCCGCCTCGTGGACGGCACGGAGTCGGAGCGCCTTGGGGCCCACGGCCCAGACCGGGTAGGCCAGGAAGACGTCGGTGATGCCCGCACCAACGAACACCTCGGCCTCGCCGAGCGTGCCGACGGTGATCCCGGTCGCGCCCGCCTCGATCTGGCGCCGCGCGATCGCCGCGCTCTTGTGGGTCTTGGCGTGCGGCCGGAGGGCGATGCCGCGGCGATCCATCTCGCCCTGGAGCCGCCCGATATTCGCGGTCACCCGGGCGAGGTCGACGACGACCCGCGGCGTGTCGAGGCCGTCGGGCAGGGCCGGGAAGACCAGGTCGCCGGCCTGCGCCGGACTCGCATCGCGATGGCTCATCGCGAGCGGGCCACGATCGGCGTCCGGAGGGCGCCCAGCCGGTCGATCCGCAGCACGACCTGGTCACCTGGCTCCAGGTATCGGCCGAGCGTCGCGTCCCGGACCTCGAGCAGGCAGCCGCTGCCGACGGTCCCCGAACCGATCAGGTCACCGGGTCGGAGCCGGGCGTCGGCCGCCGCTCGGGCCACCATCTCGCCGAACGAGAACTGGGCGTCCGACCAGCGGCCGCGTGACGTCTCGACGCCGTTGACCTCGGCGGTCATCGCCAGGTCCGGACCGCTCGCTCCGGCCGCGCGGGCCGCCGCGACATCCAGCTCGTCCGGGGTCACCAGCCACGGCCCGAAGGACGCGGCGAAGTCCTTGCCCTTGGCCGGCCCGAGCCGGACGACGGTCTCCTCGCGCTGGAGGTCGCGGGCCGACCAGTCGTTGAAGATCGTGTAGCCGCCGATCGCCTCCTCGCCTCGCTCGGCCGGGAGGTCCACGACCGGCGTGTCGACGACGGCGGCCACCTCCAGCTCGTAGTCGAGCTCCGATGACGCCGCCGGCGACCAGACCGGCTCGTCCGGTCCGCGGATCTCGGACACGTTGCTGAAATAGAAGATGGGCAGGCGGTACCACGTCTCCGGAACCTCGCCGCCGCGCCGCTCCCACATCGTCCGGACGTGACCCTCGAACGCATAGAAGTCGCGCAGGCTGGGGGGTCGGAGGACCGGCGGGCCGAACCGGAGCTCGGCCGCGTCCAGGACCGCCGGGTCGTCGCCGCCGTCGTCGCGGGGAACGAAGCCTTCGACGAGATCGGCGAGGACGGCGACCCGGAGGCCGCGAGCCAGATGGTCGTCGAGGGTCGTGACCGGCTGGCGAAAGAGCGCCCGATCGTGGGCCAGGGCGGGATCGCCAGTCACGGCCCGCCGTCGGGCGACCTCGAGATCGATCCAGTGGAGCGGTCCGGCGGGGCCGTCATCGTCCGACGCGAGTCCGGCCGCCAGACGCCACGGTGCCCCGGCCGGCGCGTGCACGTCGCGGACGTGGGCGAGCTTCATCGACGGATGGGCGACGTCGGGAGCATGGCCGGAGTGTAGGCCACCACCCGATCGGCGAACTCCGTTCGTCATTCGGGGGATGACGAAGCCCGGACCTCGATGCCAGCCTGACGGAGATGAGCGACCTTCCGGCCCGCACGCCGACGGCGCCGGGTGGCGACGCGCCCGGATCCGGCGCGCCCGCGTTCAGCGTGGCGCGGGCGGCCGCGCCCCCGCAGCATCCATCGGCGGTCCCGGGCGACATCGCCGTCCTCGTCGTCATCGTCCGCTTGATCGCGCTGGTCGCCACCTTGATCGGAGCGGCCGAAGTGGTTGCGGGCCTGGCCGCCACGGAGCCGCGAGCCGTCATCCTGGGTGGAGCTGCCGTGATCTACGGCGTGTGGGTCGCCACCCGCGCCCGGGTCTTTGCCGGATCGGGCCGGGAGTCGACGATCACCTCGATCGCGGTCATGACCCTCGGACTCATCGCGATCGCCGCGGCCCTCCAGCCGTCCATGGCAACGGCGATGGCGATCGCCTCACTGCTTCCGGCGGTGATCGTCACCCCGATCGTCACGAGCCGGCTCGTTCTCCGACTGCTCGTTCTCAGCGGGATCGTCGCCGCGTGGAGCGTCCTCGTCGCCGAGCTCGCGCCGCGGAGCCGACTTCCGGCGGACACGCAATCAGCCCTCGCCTTCATCGTCCTCGTCCTGGCCTATGCCTTCCTGATCATCTCGATCTGGGAGGTCAGCCGCCGCCTCAAGGGCACCGCGTCGGACCTGAGGAGCGTCGTGACGATGTCCGGCGACCTCGCCGAGACCCTCGATCCTCGCCTCGTCGGGGACCGGATCGCCGTTCACATCGCCCGGGCGGTCGGGGCCGACGACTGCGCCCTGAGCTACTGGGACCGGGCCACCGACCAGGTCGTGACCCTGGGCTACGACCCGCCGGAACGACGCGCGGCCCTGAAGGAGACCTATCACCTCGATGAGTTCCCCGCGACCCGGCGGGTCCTGGTCGAGCAGCGACCCGTCCTCATCGACGCCGACGATCCCGCCGCCGACCCGGCGGAGGCGCACTACCTCGCCTCGATCGGCCAACGGACGATGGCGATGATCCCGCTCGTGGCCGCCGGGCGGACCGTCGGCCTGGTCGAGGTCACGTCGAGCCGCAAGGCCGCATTCGACAGCCGCTCGGTCGAGCTCGCGGCGATGCTGGCCGGGGAAGCCGCGATGGCCCTCGAGAATGCCCGGCTGTACGAGGAGATCCGCCACCAGGCGTTGCACGACGGCCTGACCGGCCTCGCCAATCGCGTCCTCTTCCGTGACCGCGTCGAGCATGCCGTCGCGCGGAGTCGACGGAGCGGCACCAGAATCGCCGTCCTCTTCGTCGATCTCGACGACTTCAAGGCGCTCAACGACACCCACGGCCACGCGCGCGGCGACGAGGTGCTGGCGATCTCCGCGCGGCGGGTGACCGAAGCCCTGCGGCCATCCGACACGGCCGCCCGGCAGGGCGGCGACGAGTTCGCGATCCTGATCGAGGACGTGGTCGACGACGCCGATGCATTGGCCGTCGCGACCCGTCTTGCCGACGCCCTCCGCCAGCCGATGTCGATCGGCCACGCCGAGGTGCGGATCGCCGCCAGCATCGGGGTGGCCCTCGGTGGTGCCGGTCAGGAATCGGCCGACGATCTGCTCCGCAACGCCGACGTGGCAATGTATGCCGCAAAGGGCTCGTCACGAGGCGGCGCTGAGATCTTCCGTCCATCCCTCCGCGACGGGGCAACCGAGCGAGCCGAGATGGCCGCCCGACTGCGCGGCATCGAGGAGCGCGACGAGCTCCGCCTGGACTATCAGCCGATCGTCGAGCTCGCGACCAACCGGATCGAGGGTGTCGAGGCGCTCGTTCGATGGCAGCCATCCGACGGGCCGGTCCTGATGCCGACCGAATGGATCGAGCTTGCCGAGGAAAGCGGCGACATCGTCCCGATCGGCCGTTGGATCCTGCGCGAGGCATGTCGTCAGGCCCGCGACTGGCAGATCCGCCTCGCCCGGCCGGATCTCCGGATGAGCGTCAACCTGTCCGCCCGGCAGTTCCGCGAGCACGACGTCGTCGCCACGGTCCGGGCGATCCTCGACGAGACCCACCTGCCGCCGGCAACGCTGACGCTCGAGATCACCGAGAGCGGCCTGATGCGGCGGACCCAGGCCACGATCACCCGGCTCGAGGCGCTCCGGGCCCTCGGCGTCCACCTCGCGATCGACGACTTCGGGACCGGCTATTCGTCGCTCAGCTATCTCGAGCGGTTCCCGATCGACATCCTCAAGATCGATCGGACGTTCGTCTCGTCGGTCGGCGATGTCGTGTCACCGATCGCCCGTGCGATCGTCGATCTCGGCCGGACGCTCGGGCTGCAGGTCATCGCCGAGGGGATCGAGCACATCGAGCAGGC